>NZ_JAIQZM010000042.1 GCF_023333595.1 Argonema galeatum A003/A1 | reverse complement strand
TCTTTTCATAATTGATTCTAAATGTCCTATTGTTCGGCTCTATTATAACATTTTAGCACACTAAGTACGGAAGAGCCAGCTTTCTAAGGATATATTCATACTTTTGGCTCGTTGCAACAATTGCTCCTCTAGTTCGTCGGGAAGTTGAATTGCTAAGGTTTTATTCATGCTGGTAATCCTCTCATCTTGGTTATTAGTTTAACGCAAAAACACTTTAAGTGCCATATCCGAAACAAACGAAATATTCAAAACTAGCAGAACAGGTTAATTTAGGCGGTGGCTCTTTGGTACGTTGTTGCGCTTTAGCGCTAAAGCGCAACAACGTACCTAAAAGCAACTTTTGTCTTTTTCATCTTTATACTCAGGATAAACACCAAATTTTAAGCTATAATATAGCATAACAGGCTAATTCAGCCGTCAAAATAATATCAAAAATAACAATTAGGCGGTTAGAATAAGCAAGTCCAACAGCCATAAACACAAGAGGAAAATCACCATGACCGCAACCCAAATCCGTTTGTGGACTGTAGAAGAATATCACCGTATGATCGACGCTGGTATTCTCTCTCCTGACGATAAAGTTGAACTTTTAGAAGGTAAAATAGTAAAAATGAGTCCCCAACGTCCACCCCATGCAGGTACAACCCAACGTACCGATCGCTACCTGCAAAATCTACTCAGAGATCTAGCAGAAATTCGCGTCCAGTTACCTATCACACTCTCTACTTCTGAACCAGAACCAGATATTGCTGTAGTTCGCATCGATCCAAATGCTTATGGCGAAAATCATCCCAATGCTAACGACATCTTCCTGTTAATTGAAATTTCTTACACCACTTTAAAGATTGATCGCGAAGAAAAAGCACCAATTTATGCTAGAGCAAATATCCCAGAATATTGGATTTTAGATATTAGTAATCGCCGCGTTTATATTTTCCGTAATCCAACTGAATCTGGTTATCAAGAACAAATTATTCTTAATGCAGATGCAGCGATCGCACCCTTAGCTTTTCCCCAAATTACCATACCATTTTCCGAATTGTTTCTGCCTTAAATTTGCTCATAATTCCAGAAAGGATGAAGGAGGAAAAATTTGCTATCATCAAAAGTAATAACGAGATTGCGATCGCGATTTCCCACTCCAATCAAAACCACCCAAAATCAGCCATGTCTGAGCCTGTCACTCTTGACCCCGGTCAATACCCCGATAATAGCAAAATCCTACAAGAAGACGATACTCCCTTGGATAGTTTCATTAACGAAAAACAACAGCGACTTCTGACGGAAGTTCTCTCCGGTTATCAGCTAAATGATGGTATTCCCTTTATCGTAGCTGCCAATGTGGGAATCTTCCGTAATGTCCGTCTTCCAGCGATAGTTCCTGATGTATTCCTCAGTTTAAATGTGACTGTTCCAGATAATTGGCAAAACCGAGATATACGTTCCTATTTACTGTGGGAATTTGGCAAACCTCCAGAAATTGTAATTGAGATAGTTTCGCCAACTCCTGGTAACGAATTGGGTAGCAAATTCACCGATTATGCCCTTATGGGTGTAATGTATTATGTGGTTTACGATCCTTTGGGTGAATTGAGCGATGTTCCGTTACAAATCTTTCAATTACAAGGGGGACGTTATGTACCGAAAACCGATCTTTGGTTCCCCTTAGTTGGTTTGGGTTTAACTCTCTGGCAAGGTGCCTTTGAAAGTATGAATGGTACTTGGTTGCGATGGTGCGATGCTGAAGGGAATGTCATTTCCACAGTGGAGGAATTAGCAGCCAGACTAATTTTAACTCAGTCAGAGTTAACTGAAACTCAGTCAGAGTTAACTGCTTCCAAAAATCAGACCAAACAAGCCTTACTGCAAGGTATTCACTTGGGTTTACAGCTTAAGTTTGGCAGTCAAAGATTAGAGATTTTGGGAGAAATTTCTGCGATTGACGATTTGAATTTGCTGCAAACGATAACTTCTAGCTTGTTTACGATCGATCGTTTAGAAGACTTACGACAAATTTATTTGTCATGACTTACTCAAAACAGGTAGTATGCAGGAATATGGTTGTGTAGGGGCACGGCATAATTAACCTTATTTTCTACGGCAAAATATCTCGACACCGTGCCCATACATACATATTTGTTTCTTAAAAAGAACCTGATTTCCAATCTTCACCACCCGGTAAGTGACTGAGATATTCATTGATAATATCTGGTAAATCAATTGCTGAATGTTGATAGGTCAAATTCAAAAGTTCCTGAGCGGTTTGCAAAATCTGCGCTCCATCCACCAATTTTTTTAATTGAAATGGGGTATAAGCCCCATCGCGAACTTCGACGCTGGCAGTAGAAATAGCTCTGGATAAACTCTCTTCTAAGAGAGATTCCCAGTCTTCCTGTTTGAGGTAATGAGAGGTTTGATTATCCTGAAGATTCAAGTCTTGAATTTCTATGACAGAATCTCGAATTGAAGCAGCCCAAGAATTCGTCATTCTGGTTTCGATTTGATTTTTAATCAAATGAATCAGCATTCTGATTAAAAAGGATTTAATATTGCGTAAGATTCCTTTCCTACCCATGCCTTCTAAGTCATCAACAATGGCTAAAGCCTCTGAGTAGCGCCCTTCCAGGATGCTGAGTCTTAAATCTGCTAGTTCCTGAGTCATAAGTCACTACCTCCATCTTTTCTGAATTCTCAGAACTTCTATTCGCAAATATCGATCGCAAAAACCGGGCTTCTCTCGATAACTAGCAAAGAAACCCGGTTTATTTTCCCAACAGCCTACCTCAATTTTTTAAGAGCAGGTAATAAAGTTCTCCAGTCGAGTTTATCAAACCGGCCCGATCGCCTGCCAAAGTCCCAGTCCCCATAAAAATATCCACGCGACCCGGCCCTTTGATTGCCCCGCCGGTATCTTGATCCAGCACGTAACGACTGACTCGCCGTTGCTCTAAGTCACCATTCCGATTAGGATAAGGTATCTGAGCGTGTATCAGCGCCAAGGCCCCAGGTGGCATCAGGGATTTATCGGTGGCGATCGAACGTTCGGCTGTTACCGGCACCCCAATATAACCCATCGCTGGGGCACCTCCAGTTTCCCGGAAGAAGACAAAACTGGGATTGCGCGGCAGATAGCGGTTCATTTCCTCTGGTGAGGACTTGAAATATTCGATTACCGCCGGTAAGGTCAAGCCTTCCAACTGCATTTTGCGATCGTTGACCAGTTCTCGACCTATACTTCTATAAGGTTGATTTGTCTTCCCCGCAAAGCCGACTGTCATCACGCTACCATCGGTGAGCTGAAGTCGCGCAGAACCTTGTATCTGGACTAGGAAAGCTTCCAAGCGATCGCGCAACCAAACCAATTCCAATCCCCGCAAGCGTCCATTTCCCGACATTCCATCCTCTCCTTCCAGCTGGAGGCGGGTGGGGTGAGGACGCGACCAGTTACCGAAATTAGCAGGTAATCGATAAAGTGGGTAACGGTACTCTGCCGTTCGCCTGCGACTACCTGTATAAGTTGGCTCAAAATAGCCAGTGAAACCGACAGTTCCCTGACCATCTTTGCCGATCGCTTGGTAAAACGCAAATTCTCGCCCAACAGCAGCTTGGAGTTCCTCTGGCGAGTCGGAGGTGAGAACCAGTTGCTTGAAACGTTCTAAACTGCGAATAACGCGATCGCGCGTAATCCCAGCCACCCGATACCGCCCATAGGCAGTCGCTGCTTTGGGCGATCGCAGATAGCGCAGGCTGTAGTCTATGGAAGTCAACAGTGCCTGCTTGTCGCCCTTTTGACCGGAATTCCTCCAGATTTGCTCATCCAAACCCAATTCTTCCTGTCGGTCTGGACTGACGACTTCTAGCGGCACAAGGGAGAACGCCGGTAAAAAAGTCCCAAAAGCAATGCCCAAACTGAGGGTCAAAGAAGCCAGAGTCTTGATCATTCAATTTGTCTGCGATCGATACTTGATGTATAGATGGGTGTCACGCGGATAGCTATAATCCGGGATGGACGCGCCACCATGTACTCTCCCTCAATGTTTTTGATGGGGATGGTGATAAAGTCGTTCGAGGCTGATTTAGGCACCAGTTCGCCGCTGTACCACTTTTGGAATTCTTGAATAGTCTTGAAACGAATTTCTTCCCGATGACCGCCCTCGAACATTAGGTGTACGGAAAATTCATCAGGAACTTTAGCATAACGGCTTTTCGCTCTTTGACCTCCCGCCACAGCGTCGTCGGATTGTGGCTGCCTTGGATTTCCTGTCATTTTTCTTCTTCTCTTAAGAAAATAAATTAAATCGCCGCAGTTGCGTTTCGATCGCTTGCGGCAATATTTTACCTAGTTCTGCCGCATTTTTAAAGGATAGCCGCTGATACTTGGGCAGATCGAATGGATACTGCCCCGACATATCTTGTCGCTCCATTTCAGCCAGCAAGATTTGCTCGCTTCGCTTGCTTTGCAGGGCGTAGCCTATTTCCAGGCAGACTTTAGGACTGGGAATTAGCTGGGTATGCTTCCCGGTTCCTTGTATGCTGGCGATCGGCGTGCTGTCAGCCACAAACAACAAGCTTTTACGTATTTTACGCATTAACGTACTGCTTAGTCGCAACGGGCCATCCATCGGGCGGTGGGATTCTTCTAAGGTAAGGGGCACGCGCGATCGCTTGTTTAGATTATCCAGGGTATGCAGCAGTTCTGACCGCAGTGCTTCGCTGGACGCACCATACTCAGTTTGATAGCATAAAAAGACGATCGGGTCTAGCTGACCCACCACCGCTTGTTTGGTGAAATAAATTTCGTGACTGCTCAGATCTATGTTGGCGATCGCGTATCCGCCACTGCCTTCTATATAAAACTCAACCGTTTCCCCATCCAGGTAGCGCCCAAACCAAGCCGATCGTTTCACTTCCTCGCTTTCTTCTAAAAAGTCGGCTCGCAAACCCGTTTTCAGCAGGCTATTTTTGCTGAGGCGCAGGTCTTGGGGGCGCTTTTCTAGTTCTTTAACTGGCTCGTAGTTCTGGAGATACCAGGCTCTCAGAGCAATAATGGCCATGATACTCTATCAAATTTTATCTTTAAATAGTTGCAGGTTTTATAGACAAATATTACACTTGCCTCTTACAACCGTTTTGTAAGGTGTTACCCTCACTGGACGTACTACTACGCCCTGTATTCCCTCGGCAAAAGCGTTGGGAAATGCTTTCCTGACAATGTTAGCACTACCATTCACATCTGCATTAATCAGTCTACCGTCACCAGCACGAAACAAACCACGCTTAATTCGCTTACCTCTGTACTCCAAATGCTTGACAATATCAATCCCTGCTATGACTTCAACACCAGATGATGATTGACAAAGAGCCTCTGCATCGTAAACTACCTCAATGACATAATGGTAATTTTTTGGGACGATTCTGACTTGATTTACTTGTTTGACTTTAGTAGTCATAAAAATGTGAGTTTTGGACAGATTGAGCATTCCTTTATTGAGCCATTTTTGACTAATGGCTTGAGCCGTGTAAGTCAGGACATTTCTGCCTAATGTCTTGTGTTTATATCGAGGAATTTTCGGTCTCGCTTTGAATTTATCGGGATGTTCGTTATACTCCGAAGTCGCTTCAAAAAATGACTTCCAGCTTTCATGTAATCTCAATAAGACTTGCTGAGATACTTTAGCTGGTAATGCTAAATAATCATTCGTTCCCTGACATAGTTTTTGGATTTTGTAATAGTCGAGGTATTCTCCTGCTATAATAAATTTTTGTCTAATCAGGTAGTTAGCGTAGTTGAAAAGATTCTTAGAAAGGAAACACAAATTATCTAGCTGCTTGTATAGCCAGTGGTTAAGATCGATAATGTGCTTTTCAACTAGCTGCATTTATTTCCCTAAGTTTTGAGGATATTATACTACATTTGGCTATAAATGTCTATAATTGGCTAGAAAGTCAGTGAAGTTTTACAATACAACAACACCCAAGCCCTTACTTGCTGAGTGATTTCCTCTCTTTGGTAATTCTATCTAGAGTTGCACTGATTTAACAACTAACCGAATTCTTCGGTAAAATCAGTTGCGTTGCTCTCTTTTAACCATCTTAGGAAATATCAACTTCTGGGTTGGGTGTTATTGCATTTGGACGAGACAGATTAGATGTAAACAGCGCTTTTTCCTCTTAACTCAATTTCACTTGGCTGTTTGCTCTGCCAGGGAAGCTTTTCAACTTCTACGATCAATTTATCATTTGCCCAATTAGGTCGCAACTCTGTGAAATTAAACTTTACTTTTTTGCGTTTTTCCAGTTATTAAACTTTTTCTTTATTTTATCAAAATACTTGTATCGCAAGGCTTTGCGCTGTTTTCCTTACCAATACCTCCCCTTAAAAAATCATCGTAATCGCCGATCTGTTGTAAAGAAGTATAAAGAAAAAATGGCTAATTGCTTCTTTTGTCTTGGGAAGATGAAAGTCAGACAATATACTACAATAATACAATCGCTCCTACAAAAAGCAAATGTTGTTGGAATTAGCAATCGGCGATGCCTACGGTGCTGGCTTTGAATACGCTGATGAGATGATCGACCTGGGTTACAACGATTTGAGCAGATACGTGCAGCATCCCCGTCACAAACTCACACCAGGGTGCTACACGGACGATACCCAGATGAGTATAGCGATCGCTTCTGCGATCGTTTCTGGAGAACCCTGGACACCAGAACTGTTAGCCAACTGGTTTGTCAAGGCTTTTCAACGCGATCGCAGAGAAGGATATTCCAGGAATTTTTACCAATTTTTACTCAAAATTGGCGATGGAGAGGAGTTCTTAGCCAAAATGCAACCCACCAGCGACAAAAGCGGAGCAGCGATGCGTGCTGCTCCGATTGGCGTTGTGACCACCATAGAGAAAGTTATCGAATATTCAAAAATCCAGGCAGCAATCACCCATAATACACCGGATGGGATTAATGCCGCGATCGCAGCTGCCCTCATGTCCCATTACTTTATTTACCAGCTAGGGCCAAAAAGGAAACTGGGGCAGTTTCTGGAAAGCCACGTACCCGGTGAATGGTCGAAACCGTGGCAAAAAGAGGTAAAATCGAAAGGATGGATGAGCGTCAGGGCGGCAATTACTGCCATTATCCGAAACGATTCAATGACCGAACTTCTGAAGGATTGTATCGCCTTTTCTGGAGATGTGGATACAGTAGCGGCGATCGCACTTGGTGCAGCTTCGTGCAGCGCTGAAATTAGCCAAAACCTTCCCCTTCATCTGATCGAAACCTTAGAAAACGACTCCTATGGCAGAGATTATCTCATTGAGCTGGATCGGAAACTGATGAGTAATGTTCAAAAGAGCGATCGCTAACAATAGGACGAAATATCTTCGCCGCATTCATCTGCAAGATAGCACAAAGCCCGGAAGCGTAGGTAAGCCACTTGCTCGTACAGGGGATTAAGCTTACACAATGGCGGGATGTGAAACAAGGTACGACCAAAAAGTTTAACATCCCGCTCGAACGGGCATTGAGATGGAATCATTTGGCACAAGCGGTGAGCTAATTCTGGATCTTTCACTTCTAAGCGATCGAGAATCTGGCGGACAGGTTGCAGCGGATCGAATTTCGGCTTGGGGCGCAAACTATTAAGAGGTGTTGCGGCGGTGATATCTGCTTGGTCAATCCACACCCAAGTTGTCAAGGTTGGATTTTCTATGGTAGAATCAGATACATTCATTTTTCATCTCCTATTTTCCAACGAGGAGTTTGCCTTCCTCTGTTGGTTAAATACAGCATGACAAATCTCTTTACCGGATTGGTACACCCGTTTGGTTGATTTTGGCGACGCGATCTGCGTTTCTTCATCCAACTTACGGTCGATCTGCCTTCTCTATCTTTAGACAACAGAGTTGTCTAATAAAATGATGTCTCCAAGTCGGAAGGTTTTGCGTGAGTAATATCACGGAAATTTTGACAAAAGGGGACATAAGTGCAGTGACTTGCGGATGATCTGCCAGGTTCCGCGATCGCGCTTGGGCAATTTACTGGTAGATTCAAAAACAATCGCGGTTTGGAACTAATCGCAAAAGTTTTCCACGCTTATATAACTTAACATTTTTTAAAGATTGGCAAGTGGGGGAGGTGAAAATTTCCCGATTTCTCCCCCTCTCCCCCTCTCCCTTTCTGCCCCTCTCCCCCTCTTTTTAAAGGAATGTGAAGGAAAGAGAGAGTTTTACAACTGTTTTCTAGGACGCGACTCTAGCAGTAGCGCGGCGGCGGCGTCCTGTGGCTTTGGTTGGCGGTGCATCGGGAATTTGCATCAAGAGGACGAGCAAAGGACGGCTCTGGAGTTCGCGGCGGAGCAGTCGCTGTAGAGCCTGTTCCATTTGGACTTGCAAACCTACCCAATCAACCTCAAGGTCTTCACCCTCGAAACCACGGGCAAATTCCTGCCAGCGATCGTTTAACAGGTTTTCCATCGTCTGTTGGACAAGCTTTTGCAGGAGACTGCGCTCCACCGATGTTACCACACCTCGTAAGTGTATTTCTGGTTTAGCAACCAGTTTGCCATCCCAATCAACAGCAGCTGCTACGGTGACGACACCATCTTCTGCCAGTTGTTGCCGTTCCTTGAGAACGCTGTCGTGGAGAACTCCAGCGTTATCCACTAATTGAATGCCGGAAGGAACCTTGCCATTGATGCGGATGCGCTCTTCCGACACCTCCACAATATCGCCATTGTCAATGATGACCATATTTTCTGCCGGAATGCCCATACTCTGAGCCGTCTGGGAGTGCTTGACGAGCATCCTATGTTCCCCGTGTACCGGCAAGAAGAATTTGGGGCGAGTCAAGGCAATCATCAGCTTTTGGTCTTCCTGACAGCCGTGACCGGAGACGTGAATCCCCTTTTCCCGACCGTAGATTACATTAGCACCCTGCACCATCAACTTATCGATCGTATTCACAACTGCGATCGTATTGCCCGGAATTGGGTTAGCCGAAAACACTACCGTATCCCCCTTGCGGATTTTAATGTGGGGATGTTCTTGATTGGCAATGCGGGTCATAGCCGCCAGGGGTTCACCTTGAGATCCGGTAGTGAGAATTAAAACTTTCTCATCCGGTAAGTTGCGAACAACGTGCCAAGGTTGGAGCAGATTGTCTTCACACTTGATATAACCAAGATTGCGAGCATGAGCAATCACATTGAGCATCGACCTGCCAATGATCGACACTACCCGATTCTGCTTCTTCGCCAAATCCAGAATCATATTGATCCGGTGTACCGAAGAAGCGAAGGTAGTCACCATCAACCGTCCTGGCGCTTGGTAGAAAATCCGCTCCAGATTGGGATAAACAGATTTTTCTGAGGGCGTCTGACCGGGGACTTCCGAGTTGGTCGAGTCGCTAATCAGGCAGAGAACTCCTTTTTCGCCATGTTCGGCTAGCTTTTGCAGATCGAAAAACTCACCATCAACAGGAGTGTGGTCAATCTTAAAGTCCCCAGTGTGGATAATTACCCCAGCTGGTGTATGAACGGCGACGGTGAAACTATCGCAAAGGGAGTGGGTATTGCGGATAAATTCGGCGAAAAAGTGAGAGCCAATGCGAACAATGTCGCGAGGCATTACTGACCTGAGTTCTGTGCGGTTAGAAACACCCGCTTCTTCCAGTTTCCCTTGCAGTAAAGCCATCGCCAAACGCGGGCCGTAAATCACCGGAATATCAAATTGTTTAAGATGATACGGAATTCCGCCAATATGGTCTTCGTGACCGTGGGTGACAATCATGCCCTTGATCTTGTGGCGATTTTCCTGCAGATAGGTCATATCTGGCAAGACAATGTTGACTCCGTGCATCCCCTCAGTCGGGAAAGCCAGCCCTGCATCTAGTAATACGATTTCATCGTCGTACTCAAAAATGCAGGTATTTTTGCCGATTTCGTGCAGACCACCCAGGGCAATAATTTTGATGGTTGGTGAAGTTTCGCCACTAATTTTGATGGTTGGTAAAGTTTCCCCACTAATTTTGATGATTGGTGAATTTTCGTTTTTTTTGATGATTGGTGAATTTTCGTTTTTAGTCATTTGCGTCCTTACGATAAGTGTCAAAAAAGGTTTCTTGCTAATTGGTGAAAGTAATTTCCAATTTTAGAGTTGAGATTGGAGATTGGAAATTTAATCTTTAAATCTACAATCTGAAATTTGCCATCTGAAATTACCTAATTAGCCATTAGCTATTAGCTGAATTATTCAGTTGTCTAAAAACCTGGCATAAGTATTGCGCCTGCTATAGCAGGGAAAGTTCTTTTAGCACAGTTTTTAAGTTTTCAGCGATCTCTGGGGTCGCTTCGCATAGGGGCGGGCGAGTGCTGCCTACAGCCCAGCCTTGAAGTTTCAAAGCTGCTTTGACTGGAATCGGATTAGTTGTGGCAAACAGCGCTTTGAATAGGGGAAAAAGTTGCAAATGTATCTGAGTTGCGGCTTGAGTTTTACCCGCTTCAAAAGCTTGAATCATTTGTTGTAGCTGTGTTCCGACTAAATGGCTGGCTACACTTACCACACCAGTACCGCCAATTGCCAGCATGGGCAGGGTGAGTGAATCGTCTCCAGAGTAGAGAGCAAATTCGGGGGGAGTTAGGCATTTAATCTGACTTGCCCGATCCAGGTTACCGCTAGCTTCTTTAATGGCAACAATATTGGGAATTTTAGCCAACCGGGCAACCGTTTCTGGCAAAAGGTCTTGTCCGGTGCGACCGGGTACGTTGTAGAGCATCAGGGGCAGATCGGGAGTCGATTGCGCGATCGCCTGAAAGTGCCGATACAGCCCTTCTTGGGGTGGTTTGTTGTAGTAGGGAACGACCTGTAAAGAGCCATCTAATCCTATTTTAGCTGCTTTTTGCGTGGCTTCGATCGCTTCCGTCGTGGAATTTGAACCAGTGCCTGCCAGCACTTTTGCTTTTCCTGCTACCGCCTGTTTTATTACCTGAAATAGTTCGTATTCCTCTGCCCAGCTTAATGTTGGCGATTCGCCTGTGGTTCCGCAAACCACCAAGGCATCTGTACCGTTAGAAGCTAGATGTGATGCCAGCTGCTCAGAAACAGCATAATTTACACTGCCGTCTTCTTTAAACGGCGTAATCATTGCAGTTACAACTCTTCCAAATCTTACCACACTCTTACAAACTCCTTTGCAGCAATTTTAGATTTTAGATGAGAGGATTTTGGATTGGCGACGAGTCCAAAATCCTCTCATCTCCATTTAAGATGACGAGCCTAAGCAGTAACAGCTGCTGTTGCTGGCTGAACCCAACTTTTTGCTACCAACAACTCGGCAATTTGCACTGCATTCAATGCTGCCCCTTTGCGAATTTGGTCTCCAGAGAGCCAAAGTTCCAATCCACCGGGGTTAGAAATATCCTGACGAATTCGACCCACTAATACTTCGTCTTTACCGCTGGCTTCGCAAGGCATCGGAAAATAATTTGCCTGCCAGTCTTCTACTATCCGTATTCCAGGAGCCTTACTCAGGATTTGGAGCGCTTTTTCTACGGTAAAAGCCTCCTCAAATTCTAGATTAATTGCTTCTGAGTGCGCTCGCAAGACGGGAACCCGAACGCAGGTTGCCGTAATTCTCAGAGCTGGCGCTCCAAAGATCTTCCGCGTCTCGTTGACCATTTTCATTTCTTCCTCACAATACCCTAACTCATTCAACTTGGTGTTATGAGTGAACAAATTAAACGCCAACGGGTAGGGAAATATTTCTGTTTTGGGTGTCTCGCCCTGCAAAATGGCCAAAGCCTGCTGTTTCACTTCTTCCATTGCCCTAGCACCGGCTCCGCTGGCAGACTGATAGGTTGCTACCACCATGCGTTTAACTGGCTGTACCCGATGTAGGGGCCAAACTGCCACGGCCATTAAAATTGTCGTACAGTTGGGATTGGCGATGATGCCGCGATGGGAAGCTGCGGCCTCTGGATTCACTTCTGGAATTACCAGGGGTACGTGGGTATCCATGCGGAAGGCGCTGGAGTTATCAATTACTACGGCACCGGCCTCTACCGCTTTAGGAGCCCATTCTTTTGAGGTAGAGCCACCTGCTGAAGCCAAGACGATATCTACATTGTCAAACGAATGCTCTCCTACCGCCACTACAGGCAGGTTTTCGTCGCCAAACTGCATAATGCGATCGGCAGAACGAGGTGAAGCTAGAAGTTTTAGATCGGCCAGCGGGAATTTACGACTTTGCAGCAATTCCAACAACTCAGTACCAACGGCTCCCGTGGCTCCTAATATGGCTACTCGATAGGATTTTGACAAACTAACTACCTCCATTTGAACGGTTTGAGATATTTGGGATTTTAAGATAAGGATAATTTTCGATGTGATATTTAAAACAGTCAACTGGGTTTAAGCCGCGTCTCCACAATTTCTAACTACAACATTCAAAATCCAGCCGACTTCTCCGAAAAAAGATCGGGTCTATCTATGTTGGCGGTCTCTTAGAAGGACTTTTGGTCAAATTTACCCCTACTTTGCCCATAAAAAGTAAGTTGCTTTTTTAATTTATAGCTGTTATTGAGTCATTTATTATCTGGGTATTTGTGAAAATTGTAATTTATTTCTAACCGCTTATATAAATTTAACATAATTCTCTGCCAAAAATTCTCTCAGCCGTCGAACACAGTGCGAAACGAGTATCTAAATGTACTATCATCAGATAGGAAACCAAACGAACGGGAAAAGTTCCCTCCCTTAAGGCTTAGGTCTTAAGGGACGCTGGTCTGACCTAAGTTGGTAGATACCATCGCTGGTTGCTTGCACCAGCATATCACGCTGAGAGACACCTGTTAGGGGATCGCGGTTAAATAACCCGCTTTTTAACCACAGGAGATCCCAAGCATCGCTTGGAATCGTGCGTTGCAGTCCCGGTTGGGCTTCTTGAACTTGAGAAATTAAAGCAGTTATCGTCAAAGAAAAAAAGAGGCATGAAAGTTACCCAGGCAAAGCTTCCCCAGAGCCAGATAGGCTTGGAAATAGAAATTACGTCCGAAATATCCAAAAAAGCTTACGAGCAGGTTTTTCAAGACCTGGCCCGTTCTGCCAACATCCCTGGGTTTCGCAAAGGCAAGGTTCCTCGTCATATTCTGGTACAGCGCTTTGGCTCAACGCGACTGAAAGCGGCGGCTTTGGAAGAAATAATTCGCGATGGGGTTAGAGATGCTATAAAGCAAGAGTCAATCCAGGCTCTAGGCAACTACCAGCTGCGCTCTAACTTTGATGAGTTGGTTAACCAGTTTGAACTGGGAAAAACGGTGACATTCTCAGCAGCGGTTGATGTAGTGCCCGAAGTTAACTTGAAGCAGTACACTGGCTTACACCTAAAGGCAGAAGAAGTCAAGTACGACCCCGATTCGGTGGATAAGTTTTTAGAAGAACGCCGCAAAGAACTAGCTACCTTGGTGCCAGTATCGGGACGCCCAGCGCAGATGGGAGATGTGGCAGTAGTTGATTTTAAGGGACGGCTGGTAAGCGAAGCGTCGGCCCAAGGAGAAGCAGCTGAAGAGATTCCCGGCGGAGAAGCGCAGGATTTTCAGGTAGAGTTAGCAGAAGGGCGCTTTATCAAAGGGTTTGTTGATGGGATGGTCGGGATGAATGTGGGGGAAAGCCAAGAAATTTCTGTGGACTTCCCCGAAGACTATCCGCAAAAAGAGTTGGCTGGTAAACCTGCCGTTTTCGCGGTGACGCTCAAAGACCTCAAAGAAAAAGAGTTACTGGAAGTAAACGATGACTTTGCCCAAGAAATCAGCGAGTTTCAAACATTAGAGGAATTGCGATCGACTTTGGAAACCAGGTTTCAGGAGCAAGCGCAGCGCAAAACTGATGCCAACAAGCAGGAAGCACTGCTGGCTGAACTGGTGAACCTGGTGGAAGTAGATTTACCTCAAACGCTGATTGAGCAAGAGGTTGATGAGTTGGTGACTCAAACGGCAATGCGGCTGAGTAAGCAGGGGATTGATATCAAGAAGCTGTTTACTCAGGAAATGATACCGCAGTTCCGAGAGCGATCGCTCCCAGATGCGATCTCTAGGCTCAAGCGCTCTCTAGGACTTAGAGAAGTAGCCACAAGGGAATCCATCCAAGTAGAACCAGCCGCAGTGGCAACACGCTCTCAAGAGGTGATGCAGGAGTACAGCGATGAGAAAGACATCGACCCCGAAAAATTGCGAGAATTCGTCGAAAACGAACTGCTGACCGAAAAAATCATCAAATGGTTGGAGGAACATTCCACCATCGAACTCGTACCGGAAGGCTCCCTGAGTGCTACAGCCTCAGAAAACCAACAGGAAGCGCCAGCCGAAGTTGAAGTTGAAGCAACTGCCGAAACCCCTGAAGCCCAAGTCGAGCCAAACCAGACCGAACAACAAGAGAGTTAAGCTGCTCCCAAGACATCTGACGGCTACCAACTTAAGCCGGGATAGTCTCGCCCTCACCCCCTCTCCCAACGTTGGGAGAGGGGGTGCAAGATTTCCCCCCAAGGTTGGGGGGTTAGGGGGGCAAAAATGCCAAGTTATAGATGGGACTCTCACGTCTATGTTTTACAATACTTGTGCAAAATCGAAAAACATTTTAGCAGGGTAAGGACACAAAAAGTACCATATTCAAGACCATTTCACTTTTGATTTCGATCGACATCACACTCAGCAGGGGATCGCTAGAGCTAGAGGAAAATAGTTACAAGATGTAGCATATCAAAAGGAAAATGGTAAAACTTCGATATCTCTCTTAATAGAAAGCCAAACTTGCCCAGTAGAGATAGTCAAAGACAACAGATATTGGCTATAACGGATATAGTTGTAATTAAGTATCGTTTAAGATTCTCAGTTTACAGCACGAGTGCCAGCTGACACAACTTGAATTAGGTTTTATGGTTATATCTCAGTCTCTTAACTACTCGCCCACCAGCTCGCGCTACTCGCCCATCTACGACTTGCAGCCCAGCAACACAGTCGTACCTATGGTGGTAGAACAGTCTGGTATGGGGGAAAGAGCGTTCGACATTTACTCGCGCCTGTTGCGGGAGCGAATCATCTTCTTGGGAACGCCGATTGACGATGAAGTGTCGGACACTATTGTGGCCCAGTTGCTGTTCCTGGACTCGGAAGATCCCGAAAAAGACATCCAGATTTACATCAACTCTCCAGGGGGATCGGTGACAGCGGGTATGGCGATTTATGACACCATGCAACAAATTCGCCCCAATGTTGTTACCATCTGCTTTGGATTGGCTGCGAGTATGGGAGCGTTTCTGCTCACAGCAGGAACCCGTGGTAAGCGGATGTCGCTTCCCAACTCCCGAATCATGATTCACCAGCCACTAGGCGGAGCCCAAGGTCAGGCAGTTGACATTGAGATTCAAGCCAAGGAAATTCTTTATCATAAACGTCAGCTCAATGAATTACTGGCTTATCATACTGGTCAGCCTATTGAAAAATTAGAAGTCGATACTGACCGCGACTTCTTCATGTCAGCCGCGGAGGCCAAAGATTATGGCCTTATCGATCAGGTTATCACTAGGCAGAACCTACCCATTTCAGGAAATGCCGTTACCACACTTAAATAAGAGGCAGCTATGTCACCTAAGTACGACTCCCATTTAAAATGTTCCTTTTGCGGCAAGTCTCAAGAGCAGGTTCGCAAATTGATTGCTGGTCCGGGAGTCTACATTTGTGATGAATGTGTTGACCTGTGTAACGAAATTTTAGATGAGGAGCTGTTGGATTCGGGTTCAGCATCTCCTGGGCCAGCACCAAAATCAGAACCAGCCCAAAAGCGGCGTACCCGCTCATCTGCTCTCTCGCTGCATCAAATTCCGAAACCGAGAGAAATTAAAAAGTATTTAGACGAACACGTAATAGGCCAGGATGAGGCGAAAAAAGTCCTCTCGGTAGCGGTATATAACCATTACAAGCGGCTCAGCTTTATTCAATCAAAAAGCAGCGGCAAAGTGAGTGCGGAGGACTCGATCGAAATCCAAAAATCCAATATCCTGCTGATGGGGCCGACCGGATGCGGAAAGACGCTTTTGGCTCAAACTCTGGCAAATATCTTGGATGTGCCGTTTGCTGTAGCCGACGCTACTACGCTGACGGAGGCAGGATATGTCGGGGAAGATGTAGAAAATATCTTGCTGCGATTGCTTCAGGTAGCGGATTTCGATGTGGAGGAAGCTCAGCGAGGCATTATTTACATTGATGAAATTGACAAGATTGCTCGTAAGAGCGAAAATCCTTCGATTACGCGGGATGTCTCCGGCGAAGGGGTTCAACAAGCTCTCCTGAAGATGTTGGAGGGGACGGTGGCAAACGTGCCTCCCCAAGGCGGACGCAAACATCCCTATCAGGACTGCATCCAGATTGACACCAGCAATATTCTGTTTATCTGCGGCGGTGCGTTTGTTGGTCTGGAGAAGGTGGTAGAGCAGAGAATTGGCAAAAAGTCAATGGGCTTTATTCAAGGTGGGGAAACGCCATCGCGGGAAAAACGGACTGCGGATATCCTGAAACAGCAGGAACCGGACGACTTGGTTAAATTTGGCATGATTCCAGAGTTTATAGGCCGGATTCCGGTGATCGCAGTAGTCGATCCGCTGGATGAAGAAACTTTGACGGCGATTTTGACTCAGCCGCGCAATGCGCTGGTGAAGCAGTATCAAAAACTGCTGAAGATGGACAACGTGCAGCTGGAGTTTAAGACGGATGCGATTAAAGCGATCGCGCAAGAAGCCTACCGCCGCAAAACTGGTGCCAGAGCTTTACGCGGTATTGTGGAAGAGTTGATGTTGGATGTGATGTACGAGTTGCCATCTCGCAAGGATGTTACCCGTTGCATGATTACGCGGGAAATGGTAGAGAAACGTTCTACAGCCGAACTGATCGTACACCCTTCTTCGCTGCCAAAGCCGGAATCTGCTTAAATTAGTCATTAGTCATTAGTCATTGCCAGAATTCTACTTTTGACAAATGACAAATGACAACCGATCGCTGACAATTGACTATTGACAAATGCCGTTAATTCAAGTTCGGGGCGTCGAGCATTATTACGAGTGGATTCGCTCACCAGAAGCTGGCAAAACTAAGCCGGTAATGATTTTTTTGCACGGCTGGGCTGGTTCTGGTAGATATTGGGAAAGCACGGGCTTTGCGCTAGCAGATGAGTTTGATTGTCTGCTTTACGATATGCGCGGATTTGGGCGATCGCGCTTACCATTAGGTGAAGCGCCTACGCTGAAATACCAAATGGAAGAGTATGCTGACGACTTAGCAGCATTATTAGATACTTTCAAGCTAGATCGCGTTTATCTGAATGCCCACTCAATGGGCGCTTCTGTTGCTACGCTGTTTTTGAACCGTTACCCAGAAAGAGTGGAACGGGCAATTTTAACTTGTAGCGGAATTTTTGAATACGACGAAAAAGCATTTGCTGCTTTCCATAAATTTGGCGGTTACGTGGTTAAGTTTCGTCCCCCCTGGTTAAGTAAAATTCCTTTTGCCGACAAACTCTTCATGAAGCGGTTTTTGCATCGCCCTCTGCCAAGCGCAATCAGTAAGGCTTTTTTAGAGGATTTTATCATAGCAGATTATGAGGCGGCTTTGGGTACAATTTTTACTTCTGTGAGTAAAGAAGCATCTGAAGTAATGCCGCAGGAATTTGCTAAGTTATCGGTACCGACGCTTTTAGTTGCGGGAGAACACGATATTATCATTCCAGCAGAAATGGGAAGACAGGCGGCAGCTTTAAGTGAAAAAGTAGAATATGTTGTGATTCCCGATACCGCTCATTTTCCGATGTTGGAAGATGCGGAAACTTATTTGCAAAAGGTGCGGGAGTTTTTGGGAATTAAGAGAGAAGCTGTGGTGTAAAGTGAAAGCCCCCCTTTTTAAGGGGGGTTGGGGGGATCTCTGCATAAGTTCTGTTCAACTAAATTTTAACCAACCAAAAACTTGTTCAACTGTCAGTTCTAACTGAATTCCATCAAGTACGGGTAATTGAGTAGCACCTGTGAAAATTTCTACTCGCTGACCGGGAAATATGACTAGAATACTCTCTGTTTCCGAGTCTATTAACCAACCGAATTCCGTGCCATTTCGCGAACAATGCAATAATTTACTAAGCACTTTAGTTTGGTTTTGGTCAGGAGAAAGAATTTCGATCGCCCAGTCAGGATGAATTTCAAAACGGTTGGAGATTCTACCCGATGGCTGAAAGGGAATTCTTTCCCATCGGAATACGGCGATATCTGGGATAATTGATTCACCGCCAAAGGTGCAGCGTAGTTCTGGGAAAGCGTAAGCAATTTTTTGTGTTTCTGTTATCTGGTTGATGACAGTACAAAGTTTAGCCTGTAATCGGCTGTGTTCACCTTGTGGCATAGGTTTCTGAATGATTTCTTCATTGATAAATTCTGATGCAGGTTTAGTTTCTGGAAGTTTTAGGAACTCCTCTAGGTTTGGTTTAGGTTTAATGGTTGCGATCATAGGTTATATCGTTTCCGGTTGTATGGTTAGATATCGTCAAATTTTCTGTTTTCATCGTTGGTTAAAATTTTACCGCAGATGAAGACAGATGTAGGCGTTCGCGAAGCGTGCCGGAGGCATTAGCCTTCCCGCAGGGTACGCAGATAAACGCAGATAAGAATAATCACACGAATTTTTTATGTAACCGATGCTACCGGAAATGATATTACTTGTGGTATGGGCAGGGGCTAGTTTAATTAAGTTATTAGGTACGTTGTTGCGATGCCGCGCTTTAGCGCAAGAACGTACCTAAATAAGCAAATTTAAGGCATAAATAGTTCAGAAAATGGTATTTGTATTTCGGGAAAAGCTAATGGTGCGATCGCAGCATCTACATTAAAAATAAATTCTTCTTGATAGCCAGATTCGGTGGGGTTACGGAAAATATAAACGCGGCGATTGCTAATATCTAAAATCCAATATTCGGAAATATTTGCTCTGGCATAAATAGGTGCTTTTTCTTGGCGATCGATGTTTAAAGTAGTATGAGCGATTTCTATTAGCAGTAAGATGTCGCTAGCATTAGGGTGGCGATCGCCATAAGCACCTGGATCGATGCGAACTACAGCAATATTCGACTCTGGTTCTGAGGTAGACAGGGTAATGGGTAACTGGACTCGAATATTGGCAAGATCTCGGAGTAGATTTTGGAGATAATAATCGGTGCGTTGAGTTGTACCTGCGTGAGGTGGACTTTGGGGACTCATTTGGACAATTCGACCTTCTAGAAGTTCAACTTTATCGTCGGTAGTCAGAATATTAGCGTCGATCATCCGGTGGTATTCTTCTACAGTCCACAAACGGATTTGGGTGGCGATCATTTGATTATCCTATGATTGTTTGGCGCTGTTTGTTAGGTTGTATTCTATTTTCGCGATCGATCACCCCAAACCCAACTCCCGCTTGAGCAAATTAATCGACTTAAGCCCAATATAGTTATCGCAGCAGATTAATTGAGGCGGACGAATCAAATCGTCTCTCGCTTCTGCAACAGCAGCTTTCAACGCAGCGAAACTAGCTTGATCGCTGATAATTGTTCTGGCACTGCGAACCAATGCGTTAAGTTTATAAGTATCTCCTTTTTGAGCCGTCATCACCAACAAATCTTCACCCCGGAGACTGTGAATAATCACTTCTGACGCCCGCAAAATACCAGAACTGAGGCTAACAAGACCAACACAACTGTCTTTTGGTAAACTCCTAACTAGCTGAATTTCTGTGCTGTAGTCGTAGATATCTACGGGGATGACGCGGACAGATTTAGGTGCTGCGATCGCATCTGCTTCTCCGATAAAATAGCGACTGGTCACCACCGTACCACCATGAGTTTGATCCAGAAATAGGCTTAATTGCTCCAAAGGCACCAGTTGCACCGGAATTTTGAGCGCTTGTTCCAATTCCTGCACCATCAACTCGCCAACGCCAATATCCTGGGTAGGCGCAGTCACCAAGACCCTCGCACTGCAACGCAAGCGCCAGTCAATCTCTCCCAAAAAAAGCTCCCTGGCTTGACTGAGGGTACAACCCTCTCCCAGCAGCTTATCCAAGCTTTCCTGGACGATTTTGTTGGCTTGGGGATATTGTTCTACGATCGCAGATTTTAGTCTACCTCCCCCTTCGTGACCTAGAGCGCGGACGTAAATTCCTGACCCCGCCAGGGACTCCACCAGTCCGATTTCTTCTAAATGACGATATACCTTGCTAATGGTGTTGCGATGCAAACCCGTCTGCATGGCGAGGGCGCGAGTGCTGGGGAGGCGGTGTCCGGGGGGAAACTGACGGGATGCGATCGCAAACCGGATTTGATTAAATAGCTGAGTTGATGCCGGAATTTCACTATCCGGCTGTATATGAAATTGAACCATATTAGAGCCTCCAAGGACTCACATCCAGTAATTGAGAAAATAATTTGACGGTAGGCACCATAAAACTGAGTTTTTATCTATATATTCAGTGTATTGTTATCGCGCAAACAAATTAGCGCCAGCAAGGTTGGTAATCCGTACTCATTAGCATAGATTATCTGGAAAGGCATCATACCGAATATGGACAAAAATAAAATAACCCAGCCGGGTGAGATATCAATCTCTGCCGCCTTCTCAATCTAGAATCTAAACGGTGACATCACGAAGATCAAAATCACAATGGCAGACATACAGATTCGCACATCTAACATCAAAGTTACCAATGGGGACTTGCAAATTGATGCTTACTATGCTGAGCCAACTGGCCCAGCGCCTTTCCCAGCGGTTATAGTATTGCAGGAGATCTTCGGGGTAAACGAACATATCCGGGACGTAACGGAACGAATTGCTAAGGAAGGGTATACTGCGATCGCACCCGCAATCTTTCAGCGCATCGCCCCCGGTTTTGAGACTGGGTACACCCCAGACGACATCCAAATTGGCCGGGACTACGCGCAACAAACCAAGGCATCAGAACTGCTGAGCGATATTCAAGCCACAATAGATTATCTTAAGAGCCTTTCTCAGGTAAAAAAGGACGGCTTTGGCTGCATAGGCTTCTGCTTTGGCGGTCACGTTGCCTATCTTGCCGCAACTTTAGCCGATATCAAAGCCACCGCCTCTTTCTATGGCGCAGGCATTACCACTCGCACTCCCGGCGGCGGCGAACCCACCATTACCCGCACCAAAGACATCAAAGGCACTCTCTACGCCTTCTTTGGCATCCTCGATGCCAGCATTCCAGCCGAACAGGTTGACCAAATTGAGGCAGAATTAACAAAACATCACATTCACCATCGTGTCTTTCGCTACGATGGTGTTGACCACGGTTTTTTCTGCGATCGTCGCGGTAGCTACGATGCAACAGCAGCAGAAGCTGCTTGGACTCAGGTTAAACAGTTGTTTCAGCTCTTAGTGAAAACTTCAAGTGAATGAGGATGTCCCAAAGGTTGTAGAAGCTTTGCAGCCGTTCTTAGCTCAGATCTAAGACAAGAATTCATTACAGCCAAAGGTAAAATGCTAAGGGTGGTCGCCCTTCGAGTTCGGTCATAGCAAAAACAACTTTAGCGATCGCGCCCCTGTGCCCCCAAATCTGGGGGAAAAGAAGTCTTGTCCCCCCCAGATTTGGGGGGTTAGGGGGGCAAATGCGTAAGTCCTGAAAAGCAACTTTAGCCTCCGCGCACCTGTGTAACTGCGATCGCTAAAATACATAATTGGCTATGCCATATTTAGTCCCGCCCCACTGAATTAATCAAAATTAACCTAATCTAGTTGATTGAAAGATGAAACCCAACTCGACCCCTTCTCAAGCAAACAACACATCCTTTTCTATGGATGATTTTGCCAAAGCCCTAGAAAAACAAGACTTCAACTTTGAAAAAGGGCAAGTAGTACGGGGCAAAGCCTTTGAATACACCAACGATGGAGCGTATATTGACATTGGTGCCAAATCCTCTGCTTTTCTGCCTATTCAAGAAGTTACCTTAAAAGAAGTAGACGATTTATCCGCCCTGTTGCCTTTAGGCGAAGAACAAGACTTTTTAATTATCCGCGAGCAAGATGCAGACGGACAAGTCACAGTTTCTCTAAAGGAGCTGGAAATTAAGCAAACTTGGGATAAACTGGCCGAGATGCAGGAAAACACTCAATCAGTTCAAGTGAAAGTTATCGGCGTAAATAAAGGTGGCGTCACCGTCGATGTTCGCGGATTGCGCGGCTTTATTCCCCGAAGTCACCTAATCGAAAAAGATAATATGCCAGAACTAATCGGTCAAGCCTTAACCACCAGCTTTTTGGAACTAGATCGAACTCGCGACAAACTGGTACTTTCCCAGCGCCTAGCCAGTCAATCTGCCCGATTTAGCGAAATGGAACTAGGACAGCTAGTAGAGGGTAAAATTAGCAGTATCAAGCCCTTCGGGCTATTCGTCGATATGGGAGGAACCACTGGTCTGCTCCACATCAAACAAATCAGCCAAACCTATATCGAATCCCTCCCCAATTTCTTTCAAGTAGGTCAGCCCATTAAAGCAATGATAGTCGATCTCGACGAAGGAAGAAGCCGAATTTCCCTTTCCACCAGAGTTCTAGAAAATCACCCC
Source organism: Argonema galeatum A003/A1 (assembly GCF_023333595.1). Taxonomy (GTDB): domain Bacteria; phylum Cyanobacteriota; class Cyanobacteriia; order Cyanobacteriales; family Aerosakkonemataceae; genus Argonema; species Argonema galeatum. The sequence continues at coordinate 31,945 of NZ_JAIQZM010000042.1, read as the reverse complement.
GGTGAAATGCTAGAAAACATGGCTGAAGTAATGGCTTCTGCTGAAGCCCGCGCCCAACGCGCCAGTAAAAATCAAACTAAGGGCTAGCGGGAGAGCGGGAGAGCGGGAGAGAATAATTAATGCCCTTTTGCCAAATACCCTTTTGCCCAAAAAACGGCTCTTTCGGAGTTGTTATGCTTTTGTTCAAAAAAATAACATTTTTATTCCTCTGCTCCTCTGCACAAGCGCTCAAATAGCATAGTAAATACGGAAGATCCCATTAAGTAGGGTGCGTTAGAGCGATAAAATTAGTGATTATCTCCAAAATTTTGGGGTCTGACGCACCCTACAACCTAGCATCAAAGTCCCCCTTTTTAAGGGGGATTTAGGGGGATCTGAATTTACTTACTTGAATAGACCTGACAAAAGTTACTTTAAAAAGGTAGATAAATCATGGCTCAAGAAGATACGCGCTTAACCCTAGAAGACATATTTGACGCAAATTACTATCGACTAAACAATCCAGACCTAGCTCAACTGAGCGACGATGAGGCATTAAACCACTTATTGACATACGGTTTTATAGAAGCAGATCGCGGTTTCACATCAAGACTCAGATTTTCACCGTTTGTTGACTTTACGTACTATCGAGCTAACAACACAGACGTTTCAGGTCTTTTTAGAACCCAGCTATTAGTAAATCAGTTTTTAAATGAAGGTCTTTTCCAAGGACGGACGTTTTCACCCGTAGTAGATCTAGATTTATATCGGTCTAGTAACGCCGATCTGAACAATTTAGACAACAACCAATTATTCAGACATCTAATCGAATACGGGGTTTACGAAGGGCGAAGATTTTCACCCTTGATCGATCTCAATTACTATCAGCAGAATAACCCGGATCTTGTTGGCTTTGACAACCTACAATTATTAGAACATTTTCTGACTGCTGGTATACAAGATGGACGCCCGTTCTTACCCTTATTTGATGTAAATTTTTACCGGGATAACAACCCAGATCTAGAAGATCCAACAAATGGTCTACGAGAAAACCCTACCGACCCCCCTCCAACTAATAGGGACTATTTAGAGCATTTTCTCAACTTTGGTATAAATGACGGGCGAAAATTTACTCCATACTTCGATATCAACTCCTACCGAGAAAGCAACCCGGACTTAGATGTAGCAGGGTTGACCAATCAACAATTGTTCAATCATTTTCAAAGCCGTGGTTTGGATGAAAGGCGGAGATTTTCACCCTTCTTTGATGCCAACTACTACCTAGCTAATCAGCCAGACCTAAGAGCAGCCGGGTTGACCCCGCGACAAGCATTCGATCACTTTGTAAACATTGGTATAAACGAGGGACGACGACCCTCCCTGATATTTGACCCAGTATATTATCTAGCCAACAATTCCGACCTAGCTAGAACAGGACTCACATACAGACAAGCGCTGGAACACTTTGAAACCACAGGTGTTAACGAGAGACGATCGGCCTCCATCTTTTTTGTGCCAAGATTTATAGAGCCGTTCATTCTCGGAACCATCCCAACTCAGATAAATCGACCTCAGTCACAAATACCGCAATTCAGATGGAACGTCCCGCCCAATGGTGTACTCACATACAGCTTTGTTACCACAGCCAGTGCGGGTTTATACGAAGGGCCAGAATCCGGTGTCAGAGAATTGAGCCCCCAAATTAAGAACAATATCCGCAATATGCTGCAACAGTATGACAACGTACTGCCATTCGAGCTTGTTGAGGTTTCAGACAGACCTCCCAACTTCGGCCAGCTGCGGTTCATGTTTTCTGATGGGCCTATACAGCAGTCTCTTGACGGAAACGTCTATGCTTATGCCTACTACCCCGGAGACCCCGCTGACATTAACAGTGCTGGTAATCTTGCTGGCGACGTACATTTAACTAACAATACGAGTTTGGTAGATTTTTCGGGTGGGCCTGGGAGTTTCGGCTATGAGGTGATACTGCACGAAATCGGTCATGCTTTGGGCCTGCAACATCCCTTTGATGATAACCCCCAAGTAGATGATGGTGAGCCAGTTCTCCCTGGAGGGAGGGATAACAATAGCAACACCGTAATGACCTACAACTTGTTCCCCGGAACATACACTGGTTCCCCTGCAAGCACACCGATGGCCTATGATATCCGTGCTTTGCAGTTAATATATGGTGCCAGTTATTTCAACGATGGGGATACAGTCTATAGGTTTGATGCCAACAATTTCATCGGGCTAAACGAATCAAATGGGCAAAATGGCATAAAGCAAACAATTTGGGATGGTGGCGGAATTGATACATTTGACTTTTCCGCCTTACAATCCACCCTATTCGGTTATTACTTTGACATGAATGAAGGAGGTTACAACACCACACAACTTGCCCTCAATGGAGCCACCTATCAAAATAGCTTCGGTACATTCACTACTAACAGCTTTGGCACAACTATTGGTTTTGGGTTTGAGCTAGAAAACTTGATAGGTTCTCAAGGCGATGATGAAATATTGGGAAACAATTTCTCCAACAACATTGCAGGCGCAGCAGGAAATGACACAATTACAGGCGCGGGTGGTGCAGATGTAATAAGTGGTGGCAGCGGATCTGATATATTTATAATGGCTCCGAGCGACGGGGGGCCAAGTCCAGCATCGGCTGACGTTATTACCGACTTCACAGATGGTCAAGATCTGATTGGTTTAAGTGCTGGTCTGAGATTTGACCGCATCACTATCACTCCGGGTACCAATCCGAATGATACTTTTATCAGGGTAGCTAGCAGCGGTGAATACTTAGCTATACTGGCAGGTGTTCCATCTTTCGCGATCTCTAATGCCGACTTCACACTTGTTTAATCCGGGAGCGTTTGGGCTTTGCAATAAATTGACGAAGCCCGAACGCGACTCGTGCGGTTTTAACCGCAGTCAATATTACAATGATTAAATCGACTTGATACCAGCTTGTATCTGCCAGGAAAAAAACTATGCCGACAACTGCTGCTGTCCCCTTAAATACACAAGAAATATATGACGAAAATTTCTATCGAGCTTTTAACCCAGACTTAGCAAACTTAAATAGTCGAGATTTATTCCAACATTTCCTAAATTTCGGTATCAACCAAGGTCGCCGATTCTCCCCTTTCTTCGATGTAAACTTCTACAAAGCCGCAAACCCCGAATTTGTTAACTCAAACTTAACCCCTAGACAACTGTTCGATAATTTTCTAAATCAAGGTCTGGCTAGCGGTCGCCAATTCTCACAATTCTTCGATCTAGATTTCTATAGGGCTAGCAATCCAGATTTAGCCAATTTAGACAATGTTGATTTGTTTCGGCACTTTAGAAACTTTGGTGTGGCGGAAGGGTTTCGTTCTTTCTCACCCGTGCTGGATCTAAATTTTTATAAAAACAATAACGCCGATTTGGCAAATTTGAACTATAGACAATTGTTCGAGCAATTTCAACTCAACGGATTATCTCAAGGGCGTGAATTTTCACCATATTTCGACTTCGATATATATCGCTCCCGAAACGCTGAAAACTTGCTAGAAGAAAATGTCACGACTAATCAACAATTATTACAAAACTTTCTCATTTCTGGGATAGACCAGGGACGTGATGCCTCACTGTTCTTTAATATCAGCGAATATAAAAATAAAAACCCTGACTTACTGAGGCTGAACAACAGAGAATTATTCGAGCATTTTCAAACCACTGGGTTGCCTCAAGGTCGTCCTTTTTCGTTGTACTTCGATCTCAGTTTCTATCAGAACGGCAACCGAGACTTGGGTGCCTTGAATAATAAACAATTGTGGGAACACTTTCAAGATTTTGGTTTGAAAGAAGGTCGTCCTTTTTCACCATTTTTCGATCTTGAATTTTATCGTTCTAGAAACCCAGATCTCGGAGAACTGAACAATAGAGAATTAGCGGAACAATTAATAACCGCAGGTCTCGATCAGGGGCGTCCTCTTTCACCCTTCTTCGATCTCAATTACTATCGAGCTAGCAACCCCGGACTGGATACACTGGAAAATAGAGAATCGTGGTTACACCTGCAAAACGTCGGTGTGCCTGGGGGGCTGGCTTTATCACCGTTTTTCGACCTAAATTTATACCGAGCTAGCAACCCAGACCTGGCCAGTTTAGACAATGAGCAATTGTTTGAACACTTCCAAAATTTTGGATTAAATGAGGGGCGAACATTCTCACCAGTAATTGACTTAAATGTGTATCGAAATAGCAACCCAGACCTGACTGGACTGAGCAATAGAGACTTATTTGAGATATTGGTAACTACTGGTATAGGTCGGGGAGGGGGAACTGCCGCCACCCAGTTTTTTGACCCCGATTTTTATCGAAGGAACAACCCAGACTTGGCTGTAGTGGGAATAGTTACTGATACACAATTGTTGGAACACTTCCAAAACTTAGGTTTGGATAATGACGGGCGAAAATTCTCACCATATCTGGATTTGGAATACTACGGAGATAATAACCCAGACTTGCTGACGGCGGGAGTGAATACGCGGCGGGAATTGTACGAGCATTTTCAACGTTACGGGTTGAACGAAGGACGCCCATTTTCACAATTTTTTGATGTCAGATACTATCTGGATAACAACCCCGACTTGCGTCAACAAGGGATGAATTTTCGGCAAGCCTTTGCTCACTTTCAAAACTCTGGTGTTAATGAGGGACGCCGCCCATCAATCCTATTTAACCCGGTTTATTACTTAGCAAATAACCCCGATTTGGCTGCTAGAGGAACCACGTTCAAACAAGCGTTTGAAGATTTTCAACTTAGCGGTTTCCAACTGGCACGTCCGGCGTCAGTTTTGTTTAATCCAAATGACATCGCTCCCTTAGTTGCGCCACCGAATCGAGACTCGGATGGGCCAGTAGCTCAGTGGCTTCAAAATGCAGCCAGATGGGGCGACATCCCAGCTAATGGCATCCTCACGTATAGCTTTGTTAGCACTGCGAGTGCATTTTTGTACGAAGGACAAGAGACTGGGATTAGGGAAGTGTCCGACGCTGTTAAAAACAATGCTCGCGATATTTTGCGAAAGTATGACGAAGTGATGGGCATCAATGTGATTGAGGTTCCAGACAACCCTCCCAATGTCGGTCGCATCCGGATCATGCTTTCCGATGGGCCAGCCGCTCAGAATAGAGCGGGCTATGGCTACGCGCCCTCAGATGTTGCAGGTTCGGGTATCGCCGGTGACGTGCATTTAAATTCCGGAGTCGATTTCGCTCAGGGTCCTGGCAGTTTTAACTACGAAACTTTGCTTTCCATAATCGGTACTGCTCTGGGTTTGGAATTTCCCGACAGACAAAGAGACCCCATCTTTTTTGAGCCAACTCTTGCTGTGGGGAAGGATAACAATACAAACACCGTAATGACCCGGAATATTTCTCCCAATACATACAACGGCTCATTTGCAAGTACGCCGATGTCCTATGATATCCGTGCTTTGCAGTACCTCTACGGTGCGGGTTATTTAAACAGCACGGATACAACTTATCGGTTTGACTTCAACAACTTTATTGGGTTAAATCAGAGCGGCGGGAGAAATGGAGTAAAGCAGACAATTTTCGATAGCGGCGGAATTGATACTTTCGACTTTTCCGCACTCCCATCGATTTCATTTGGTTATTACTTTGACATGAATGAAGGAGGTCAAAATACAACTCAGCTTGCCCTTAACGGAGCTACCTATTCTGTTCCCAATCCTAATAGTACCAGCCAGACGCCTCTCCCTCCGCTCGCCTTGAATACTAACAGCTTTGGCACCACCCTTGCTTTTGGCTTCGAGCTGGAAAACCTGATAGGTTCTCAGGGCAATGATGAAATATTGGGCAACAATTTGTCCAATAACATTTCAGGCGGAGGAGGCGATGACCGGATTAACAGCGCTTCTGGTAGAGATATATTAAATGGTGGCCCTGGAAACGATATTTTCGTAGTGGCTCGCGGTCAAGGTAGTCTTAATCCAGAAATGATTGACACTATTACTGATTTCACGGATGGTCAGGATAGGATTGGTTTAGCTCTTGGTCTGACATTTCCCGAAATCAGGATTGTCCCAGGCACTAACCCGAACGATACTTTCATCCGGCTTGCTAATACTGGTGAATATTTGGCTGTGTTGACTGGTGTTCCATCTATAGCTATTACCAGTGCCGATTTTACGTCTGTATAAATTACAGGTAGGGTGCTAGTGTAGGCACCCTATTTGTAGGTATCAGTTTATATCTGCTAGGAAAAAATTATGTTCCCACCTGTTGTTTTGCCCTTGAACATAGAAGAAATATATGATGATAGTTTCTATAGAGCTAGCAATCCAGGATTAGCTAACTTAAACGATCGAGATTTATTGCGACACTTCCTGACAACTGGTGTTAGCCAAGGGCTCAGAGCTTCGCCCTTCTTCGATCTAAGTTTCTACCGCAATAGCAACCCAGAGTTAAAAAACCTTGATAATCAACAATTAATAAATCAGTTTCTCAGTGCTGGAGTTGCAGAAAATCGCAGATTTTCACCGTTGATTGATTTAGATTTTTATCAACAAAATAACCCAGATCTAGCGGGGTTGGACAGGGCGCAATTGTTTGAGCATTTAAAAAAATCTGGGTTAGCTGAGGGGCGAAGCTTCTCACTAATTATTGATTTAAATTCCTATCGAGCTAGCAATCCCAACTTCGCTGGGTTGAGCAACGAACAATTGTTCGAGCAATTTCAACTTTCTGGGGGTTTTGTTCAATCTCCGGTCACGCAGTTTTTGGATGTGGGATTTTACCGAGAAGCCAACCCAGATTTAGCGCAAGCGGGATTGGTTACGGATGCACAATTGTTGGATCATTTTCAAAGCGTTGGTTTAAAAGAGGGTCGTTCTTTCTCCCCGTTTTTAGATCTCGATTTCTATCGAGCTAGAAACTCAGATCTCGCGCAGCTAAGCAATAGACAATTAGCGGAACAATTGATAACATCTGGTCTGGATGAGGGGCGTCCCCTTTCGCCGTTCTTCGATCTGAATTACTATCGAGCTAGCAACAGCGGACTGGGGGAACTGAGCAATAGAGCATTGTGGGAAAACCTGCAAAACGTTGGTGTGCCTCAAGCGCTTCCTTTTTCACGGTTTTTCGATCTAAATACATATCGAAATAGCAACCCAGACCTGGCAAGTTTGAACAATGAGCAATTGTTTGAACACTTCCAAAACTTTGGGGTAAATGAAGGACGAACTTTTTCACAAGTTATCGATTTAAATTTCTATCGAAATAGCAACCAGAACCTGTCTGGGCTGAGCAATAGAGACTTGTTCGATTTATTGGTAACTACTGGTCTGGGTGGGGGAGGTGGAACGGCGGTTACGCAGTTTTTTGACCCCGATTTTTATCGAAGGAACAACCCAGACTTGGCGGTAGCGGGAATAGTTACCGACACGCAATTGTTGGAACACTTCCAAAACTTCGGTCTGGATAACGACGGACGAAAATTCTCACCATATCTCGACCTGGAATATTACATAGCTAACAATCCAGACTTGGTTGTGTCAGGAGTTGACACTCGCCGGGAAGCTTTCAATCATTTTCAACAGTTCGGGTTGGACGATGGACGGCGCTTTTCACAGTTTTTTGATGTCAACTACTACCTGGATAACAACCGTCGCGATAACCGCACCCTGCGTGAAGCTGGGGTGACCCCCCGCCAAGCGTTTGCAGACTTTCAAAATACTGGTTTAGAGCAGGGACTACGCCCATCGCTTCTATTCGATCCAGATTACTATCGCTTCAACAACCCAGATCTAGACTTGTCTCAAGGAACAAGGCTCTCCAATAAACAATTATTTGAACACTTTCAACTGTCTGGTTTAAGGGAGGGTCGTCGCTCATCAGTTTTCTTCGATCCAGATGCGATCGCTGCTTTGATTAGAGCGGACGTTCAAGCTGGAAGTGCTGACCCTTCGCAGGTATTTATACCATCAGTCAAATGGAACATACCTGCTAATGGTACGCTCTCATACAGTTTTGTGACGACTGCTAGTGCCTTTTTGTATGAAGGGCGAGAAACAGGCGTTAACGAATTAACGCCGGAAATTAAGCAAAATATCCGCAATATATTGGCTCAGTATAGCCAAATCATTCCTGTCAATTTCGTTGAGGTTCCAGACAGACCTCCTAATATCGGTCAGCTACGGTTTATGTTTTCCAACGCGGACAGGACAGGACAATCTGATCCTGCGGGGTATGCCTACTATCCCAGCGATCCTGGCAATGATGTCGTCCCATACCCTTCCCGTAGTGTTGGCGGTGATGTGCATTTAAGGCTTAATCCTAATATCAATTTTGCGGATGCTGCTGGCAATGCTGGTTACGAATTTTTGGTACAAAAGGTTGGTCAGGCTTTAGGTCTAAGTACGCCCTTAGCGCCACCGCTAAATTTCAGTCCCGACAGAAACAATAATACCAACAGCGTAATGAGTTCTAATCAAGCGGGAAGGTTTGCAAGCACACCGATGTCTTATGACGTCCGTGCTTTGCAGTTCCTCTATGGGGCCAGTTATTTCAACAACACCGATACAACTTATCGGATTGATGGAAGTAATATCCTGCAAAAGCGGACAATTTGGGACAGCGGTGGTGTTGATACGCTAGATTTTACAGGGCTGGGAGCTTTGCCACTCCGCTTTAACAACTTTGACTATTACTTTGACATGAATGAGGGCGGTCACAATACGACACAGATTGCCCTGAATGTCACTTATTCGATTCCCAATCCCAACAGTACTACAGCGGCACCCCTGCCTGACACTGTATTCAGGGCTGATGACTATAGCACGATCGTTGCTTTTGGCTCTCAAATTGAAAACCTACTAGGTTCTGGGGGCAATGATGAAATATTGGGCAATAATTTGGGTAATGATATTAAAGGTGGTGAAGGCGATGACAGGATAACGGGGGCCCGTGGTGCCGATACATTAACTGGTGGCGGTGGAGTCGATACTTTTGTATTTGCGGCTGGTGATGGCAGTCTGAATCGGGAAGGCGCTGACATTATTATTGATTTCCAGGATGGTGTGGATAGGATTGGTTTAGCGCTTGGTCTGCGGTTTGGTTCTCTGAGTATCGCTCCTGGTGCCAACGTGAATGATACTTCGATCCGCATTGCTAGCAGTGGTGAATACTTGGCTGTGCTGACTGGTGTTCCATCTACAGCTATTACCAGTGCCGATTTTACGTTTGTATGAACTACCTGTAGGGTGTGTATGGTCGCACCCTATCTGTAAATATCAGTTTGTATCTGTTAGGAAAAAATTATGTTCCCACCTGTTGTTTTGCCGTTGAACATAGCAGAAATATATGATGAGAGTTTCTATAGAGCTAGCAATTCCGAATTAGCTTTATTTAGCAGTCGAGATTTAAATCGACACTTTCTTACTAATGGTGTTAGGGAAGGGCGCAAATCCTCGCCGTTCTTCGATCTAAGTTTCTACCGGGATAGCAACCCAAACTTAAGAGACCTTGATAATCAACAATTAGTAAATCATTTTCTTGCTGTTGGGGTTACGGAAAATCGCAAATTTTCACCGTACATCGACCTAGATTTTTATCAACAAAACAACCCAGACTTGGCGGGGTTGGACAGGGCGCAATTGTTTGAACATCTGAAAAGTTCTGGGTTGGCTGAGGGGCGTCGCTTTTCACCAAGTATTGATTTAAATTCCTATCGAACTAGCCATCCTAATTTGGCTGGGCTAGGCAACGAACAATTGTTCGAGCAATTGCAAATTTCTGGTGCGTTTGTTCCGCCTCCCACGAATGTTCCACCTCCCATCACGGAGTTTTTCGATGCAGAGTTTTACCGAAAAGCCAACCCAGATTTGGCAACTGCGGGAATAGTTACTGATGCACAATTGTTGGAACATTTCCAAAACTTCGGTTTGGATGATGCAGGCCGAAAATTCTCACCAGTTCTCGACCTGGATTATTACTTAGCTAATAACTCAGACTTAGTGGCAGCAGGCATCGACACCCGCCGGGAAGCTTACAGTCATTTTCAACAGAATGGGTTGGACGAGGGACGGCGCTTTTCACAATTTTTTGATGTCAACTACTACTTGGATAACAACCGTCGCGATAACCTCACTCTGCGTGAAGCCGGATTAACTCCCCGTCAAGGGTTTGCAGACTTTCAAAACACTGGTTTAGAGCAAGGACTACGCCCATCGCTTATATTCAACCCGGTATATTACCGAGACAACAACTCTGACTTAGCTGTAGCAAAACTGACTAACAGAGAAGCATTTGAACACTTTCAAGTTACGGGTTTGAGAGAGGGACGTCGCTCATCAATTTTCTTCGATCCGCAGGCGATCGCTGCGTTGATCAGAACGAACTTTCAAGCGGGTAGTGTTGACCCGACGACGTTTTTTAGACCGACAGTCAAATGGAACATACCTGCTAATGGTACTCTCACGTACAGTTTTGTCTCGACAGCCAGTGCCTTTTTGTACGAAGGGCCGGAAACGGGTATTAGGGAATTGGATGACCAAACTAAGAACAATATCCGCAATATTCTGCGACAGTATAGCCAATTTATTCCAGTTAATTTCATGGAGGTTGCAGACAGACCTCCGAATATCGGTCAGCTACGGTTTATGTATTCTAACAGGGAGCAGGCACCTAATAGCTTAGCTTATGCCTACTATCCTAAAGACCCTGGTGACAGTACGATCGCATACCCTGTCGATAGTCTTGGCGGTGACGTGCATTTAAATCCTAATAAAAGTGCGATCGATTTTGCTTTTGGGCCTGGAAGTTCGTCTTACGAATTATTGCTGCAAAAGGTTGGTCAGGCTTTAGGTTTAAAACCAGTTACAGAGTCAACGCCAAATCTGAATGTTGGAAAAGATAATAATACCAACACTGTGATGACGTCCAATTTTTCTACCGAACTATATAATGGGGAACCACGATATAATGGAGTAATGGCAAGTACGCCGATGCCTTATGACATCCGTGCGTTGCAGTTTCTGTATGGTGCGAGTTATGTGAACAACACCGATACAACCTATAGGTTTGATGCTGGCAATTTTTTTGGGATCAAGCAGACAATATGGGATAGCGGTGGAATCGATACGCTAGATTTTTCGGGGTTGCCTCCAGATGTAACTGGTTATTACTTTGACATGAATGAGGGCGGTCAAAATACGCAACAGGTTGCTCTCAATAGTGCTACTTATTTGATTCCCCGGAACGATTCTAATCAACCCACTACCGATCCGGCGACCCTTCCAGAGCCAGATCGATATAATACCAGCATATATTCCACAAGTATTGCTTTTGGATCTGAGATTGAGAACTTGATTGGGTCTGGAGGCAACGATCAAATATTGGGCAACGTTTTGGCCAATAACATTTTAGGTAATGCAGGCAATGACAAGATAACGGGTGCCCGTGGTAAGGATACATTAACTGGTGGCGGTGGTGCGGATATTTTCGGATTTGCTGCTGGTGATGGCGGGTTGAATTTGCAAGACGCTGACGTTATTATTGATTTCCAGGATGGTGTGGATAGGATTGGTTTGGCACTTGGTCTGCCGGTTGGGGCTCTCAGTATTATTCAGGGTTCTGGTGCGAATGCAAATGATACTTTGCTCCAGATTGCTAGCACTGGTGAATATTTGGCTGTGTTGAGTGGTGTTCCGGTGGGGGCGATCGACGGTAACGATTTCGTTTCGGTTTAAGGGTGCGGCTTCGCCCCCCTAGCCCTCCAAATCTGGGGGGGACAGGATTCTTGTCGCCCCCCCCAGATTTGGGGGGTCGGGGGGCAAAAACCTTGGTTTTTGCGTAAGTCCTTAATGTAGGGTGGACATTAGCGGCCTTACATAATAAGAATTTGTTAATTTTTCTTGGCTCTATCTCTCTTTGGTGAGGATAAGTGCGATCGGGTCAGTTATATGTGGGATTGGGTGAATACCGACAGGAAATAACCTATGCCCGTAGAATTATTTGATGCTAATTATTATCGATCGGTTAATCCAGATTTAGCTAATTTCGACGAGGCACAGGCCCGATCGCACTTTCAGAACTATGGTTTAGCTGAAGGACGCCAATTTTCACCATTAGTCAATCTTAACTTTTATCGCTCAAACAACTCAGACCTGGCAATAGCAGGTTTAACTACTAACAGTCAACTATTCGATCACCTTCAAAACGATGGTATAAGCGAGGGAAGGAGATTTTCACCGCTAGTAGATCTTGAGTTCTATAGATATAATAACCCTGACCTGACACTGTTAAGCTCGCAAGGCGACAGCCTACTATTTGAACATCTGCAAAAAAATGGTTTAACTGAAGGACGGCAATTTTCACCTTTTTTTGATGTCAACTACTACCTTTCTAACAATCCAGACTTAGTTACAGCAGGTCTTAACAATAAGCAGGCGTTTGAGCATTTTCAAGAGTCCGGCATAGCTGAGGGACGCCACGCCTCAGTTCTGGTTTTATTCGATCCTGGATATTATTTATCGCAAAATCGACAGTTGGTTGCAGCAGGTATTAATAATAATCAAAAAGCATTTGAACACTTCCAAAGCTATGGCTATGCTGAAGGACGACGTTCGTCACCTTTGTTCGATCGCAATGGCATAGAAGCGTTGGTGGGATATTCTCCTGCTAGGTGGAATGTTAGTCAAGGTGGCACGCTTACATTCAGTTTTGTTACTGCTGCCAGTGCTTCTTCCTACATAGGCCCGGAAACTGGCGTTGGGGAATTGAGCGTGGCGATTAAGAATAATATCCGCAATATTTTGTACAACCTGTACACCCCAATTCTTCCTTTCAATTTGGTGGAGGTTCCAGACACAGATGCCAGTCACGGTCAGATCCGATTGATGTTTTCTAATGGAAACGGTGTGCCAAGTTTTTATGCCTATACTTATGAACTTGGCTTTGACGATCTTGATGGTGACGTGCATTTAAGCCGCGATGCTGAAGGCAGCTCGATTAATGCCTTTTCAGGTGGCCCTGGCACCTATGGGTACGCAAGTTTAATTCACGAAATCGGTCATGCTTTTGGTTTGAAACATCCCGGTAATTACAATGGCAAAAGGAGCGCGGGGCAACCTCCATTTCTGCCTTATGGGGAAGATAACAACATGAATACGGTGATGACCTACAACTACTCTTTGTCTGACCCTTCGCCAAGTACGCCGATGGCTTATGATATACGCGCTTTACAGTATCTCTATGGTGCTAATAATTTCAATAATAGCGATACGATTTATAAATTCGATCGCAGCAATTTTATAAATCAAAGTCAGACAATTTGGGATAGCGGTGGTATCGATATCCTAGATTTTTCTGCGCTGTCGCCCAACGAAACCTATTACTATTTTGATATGAATGAGGGCGGTCATCTGACGACTGGGGATGCTAGAAATGCTGGGTCATATTCGGCACTAGGCGATCGCACTTTCGCTACTTACAGGCCCGATCGTTACGCTACTGCGATCGCTTATGGCACTATCATGGAAAACCTGAATGGTTCCCAAGGCAATGACTATATTATCGGTAACCAAGCCGATAATCTGATTAGGGGTGAAGCTGGCTACGATATCCTCGTCGGTGGCGCTGGTGCGGATACTTTAGTAGGTGGCGGCGATGGGGATACTTTTGTGCTTACTCCCGGAGGTGGTGCAGCCGATCTGATTATGGATTTTGTTGATGGTCAGGATCGGTTAAATCTACAGGGTGGTTTGACGCCCAATTCTCTAACTTTTACTCAGGGAACGGGTGATAATGGGAATAATACTTTCGTCCAAATCCCTGGTAGCGGTGAACTTTTGGCGGTGTTGGTAGGTGTAAATGCGAGTGCGATCGCATCTCCTGATTTTACTTCAATTTAGCTGGCGAGATCCTCATTTAAATAGTCATTTTTAAGCTTTGCCCTTTGTATTTTCACAATTTGCTTGGGTGCTACTATCTGCTCATATAGGCTAATTGCTTCGGCAAATTTTTTATTACTATCCTCAATGTTCCCCATCTTTTGATAAGTCAATCCGAGCTGATAATAAGCATCAGCTAGGTCGGCTTTTGCTCCCAATCCCTGGAAGATTTTGATAGCTTCGGCATGATTTTCCAGCGCTTTCTCAAACTCATTTACGTTTCGATACACCCCTGTTAACCCATTTAAAGCGTGACCTTTATTATGCTTGGAGTTGTTTTCTTCAGCATATACTTTCACTCGGCTAAACATTTCAAAAGCCTTTTCATTTTCTCCAGAATTGCTATATACTAAACCTAACCACAACGAGCTATATATAGCTATCCACCATAGAGTTTTTATCGTTGGTGGAAGTTCCTTATAAGCTTGTTCGCCCTTCTCAAGCAATTGATATGCCTTTTGTTTGTCGTATTCGGCTGATTCTCTGTTTGAGTATAAAACGGCTTGGCCGAACCAAGACAATATTGCAAATACGTGCAAATTAGTATTTAATGTATTTTCTACAGTTTCTTCGTAAGATTTGAGCGCTTCTTTAGTTTCACCAAGTCCTACTTTACAAGCACTTATGGCAAACAAAATTCCAATCTCGCGTCTTTTTAGTTCAAATTTGCTATTTTCGTCTTTACATATTTTAGATAGCAGCAATTCATCCGACAGGCATTTGATTGCCTTTTCTCTGGAAGCATAATAAAACTTAAGAGCGTTTTGTAAATCGCCTAAACGATGGTAATTTCCTCCAAAGTCACCATAAATTAGGGCTAAATAATATTCATTAGAAATTTTGTTAATTATGGGCGTTATTACAGAATTTATGTTTTGGACTAGACCCATCCTAATAAATGAGTGACTGAGGGACTCTTTTTGTTCCATGTTTTTGGAGTTAGGTGGTCTCTCTTTTATGATTATCTCAGCTGCTAGATCGAATTCATTCAGATATGTGTAGTGATAATAAGCTTCCAAAGCTTTCAGTGCATCTTCTAGATTTTCAACGGTTTCAACACTTTTCGTCCAAAATTCCGCTGCTTGGCGGTTGACGGTTTCCCATTCATCGCTTGTTCTTAGCCGAGCTATCGCTTCTGCCCGAATTACTGGATGCAGACCGTATTCTCCCTTGTAGAAATCTAATAAAGAGCGATCGCGCAATGATTTAACCACCTGACTGCGTTGTTCCTCTGGCACATCCCATAGCAAATACAAAATTCCATCTAAGAATACCGATCGTACATCTTGATAACGATAGCATCCCAGACGGCAGAGCAGTTTATAAGCTTCGGGGTCGATTTGTTTCAGACGGTTGAACTGAGTGACCACTAAATCTTTTAAAACACTTTCACTCAACAAATCATTTTCATTTATTTGCCAATAAGCTTCCAGATCGCATTCCCAATCTATTTCAATTACTCCAGAAACGATGTGCATAGCTTTCGCATTACCTTTATAGGCTTTGTGCATTGCACTCAAAGCTTCTTTCAAAGCGATCGAATCAGTCTTTATTTTGTGGCTGTTAAAAAACTGTTCCCATGTAGCTAGATCCAACCCTTCCAACTTATAGTGCTTAAACGTCACCGCAGATTCTCCCAGTCGCTCGCGGCTGGTAATCAGGGTAATGCAATTAATGCCGGGGTCAGCCAATACTCTTAATAATTCTACGTAGTCGCGGTGAGCGGCAATAAATTTGCCATCTCTATCCAAAGCTGGTTCTAGGTTATCAATCAACACTGCAACTTTTTTAGTCTGCTCTCGCAGCTTTTGTCTCAGGCGCTCTAGGGTGACGCCGAAATCTCCTCCCGGCTCCTCGTTAAAGTGTTGTCTTAGCCATTTCTCAACTTCCTTTTTGGCGCTGGTGATGTTTTCGGTCTCTTTAGCCATCCAGAGATCCAAAATCAAGTCGAACCGGCCACTGTTGAGGAACTCCCAGCATAGCAGAGTCTTGCCTATACCGCCCTCACCCAGAATCAGTATAATTTTAGCTCTTTGGTCGAGCATAGTGTTGAGATCTGCGATCGCTTTTTCTCGTCCAAGAAAAATGGCATTCTGATTATTTATTGTTTGCTCTATTTCTAAGCCAGAGGAAGACTCAGAACTGGCAGGCTTTTGGGCCTCTGCTCTCAACGAAGCTTGCCATAGCCTCTCCAGTGGGGCTTGAAAATTTGTTTTACTGACCTTTTCCCCTAATACTTCCGAAATTAGGTTCCACAATTTCGGGCCAATGTCTTGCTGTAGGTAGGTAGCGGTATAGCCTGAAGCTTTCGCAATCTCGTGATACCTCTTATCTTGCCAAGTGCCCCGAAGTATCACCAATTCCACATCTCTTAAGTGGAGCTTTTTCTTGGCAAAGACTGTGGCGTCTAGAACTTTTATTGCTTCTTCAAAGTCCATTAGCTTTTACTGCCTAGATAGTCGTAACAACTTGCTCTTTCAGTATAACCTTACTTTTCCAGATTTTTTCTAACTTTTTTTCCTCCTCACCTTACTTTTCCCGATATTCACCCTTACTAACTGGCACACATTATCCCTATCGACAGTTTTTCACTGACATACGAAACTGGGGTTATGGGGATGTTATCGAGATAAGGCAATGACTTTAACAGACACTAATAGTTATTTTTACCGAGCGCCTAGACCGTTTCCTCTTTTATAAAGACTATGACTACTCAAAAGACTTCCGATTCTTCGGCCATTCGTCAAGTTAAGCATTCGCTGTAACCGGCTCTATGTCAGGATAATTGGCTCTTACAGTTACAAATTGTTTCACTGATGGGGAATAAAGTTGTGATTAACTTAGCTGGCTCGTTCGTTCACCCAAAGTTTCATTTTATTAACACCCCGACTCAGACATTCCCGCTCGATTCGCTCGGCAAATCCGGTCTGAAAATCGGATTCCACTAAGGGACTTCCTGAAGTACGACAAAGATAGTTTGGTTCGCCTTTATGGAATCCATGCTGAGAAAGCTGACTTTACCACAAGGAAAAGACTTGAAACCTACTTTATCAAATATTCACACGATCGACATCAAAATCACACAATCGGGTGATACAGCCACAAAATTTTCATTTTCTGTTTCTGTAATTCGTCAAATTAGTTTTTAGGGTCAATACCATGAACATCACAACTGCCAACGATTTCAATCCAACTTCTATCATCGATCTCAACTCTCCGGAACATTTGCCAAAAAACTACGACTCTCAAACTTTAACCCAGCTGTTGCTGGAGGAACTGTGGGCATCAATCGGCTCCCAATCCTTGCAAGTTAAGGGGGTGGCTTCCCGAATGGCGCTGGAAGTAGAACGGGTTTGCCGTAAGAGTTCCCGCATCCAAAGTTCCGGTCAAATCCGCTCCTGGCAGCTCACCTTGGGGCGTCATAGGTTGGAAAAGTGTCTGTCCTATTACCGCTTAGGGCCTAAACAGGGTCGCGTTGAACTGCATAGCAACCTCAGTGCGATCGTTTATCGATACATAGCACTGCCGCAATCTCAGTTGGGCTTTCAAGGGCGCACTAACCTAATTGAGGACTTCCTGCAAGACTTTTACATAGAGTCTTTTAAAGCTTTTCGGCGCGAAAATGAGCTTGCACAAGACTATAAGCCCCGCACTCAGTTGGAATTGGCTGAGTATATGGCATTTATCGAGCATTATGCCAAACGACGGATTACTTTGCCAGGGGGTAATACCCAGCAGCTGATCGTGCTGCGAGCCCAAGCGTTTGTCAAACGCCAACCTGCTGAGACTGCGCTGGATATCGAACAGGCGGTGGAAATGCCCAAGGGAGATCAAGATCAGACAGGTATGCAGTCATCGCTGATGCAGCAGCTGCGATCGCAGATTGTAGCTGAAACAATTGACCCATCGGAAGGGGTATTGCGCGATCGCGTCATCTCCGAACTGTTGGAATATCTAGAGTCTCAAGATCAATCAGACTGTGTAGATTACCTAGTCTTAAAACTCCAAGACTTGGCAGCCCCAGATATTGACGCTATTCTCGGTATAACGCCCCGCGAGCGCGATTACCTGCAACAGCGCTTTAAGTACCATGTGGAAAAATTCGCTCGCGTCTCCCACTGGAAACTCGTACATCAGTGGTTAGGGGCAGATATCGACCAAAAACTGGGAATGTCTTCTCAGCAATGGGAAACGTTTTTCGATCGACTTTCCCCCCAACAACAGCAGCTACTGCATCTCAAACAGAACCACAAACTTGACGAGGAAATTGCCAAAGCCCTCAAAGTGACGCCCAAACAGGTGCAAAAGCAGTGGATGAATATGTTGGAAATCGCTTGGAAGGTTCGCAACTCGGAAACCCCGAAGCCCAAGGCTGTAGGCGAAAGGGGCGGTTGTTGTTCATTGTCCGTAGCTGTTGGGAGCAAGGGTAAGCTTGTAGCGTAGCTAAGCTGCTCACAAAAGTCAAAAAACTGTTGTAGGGGCAATTCATGAATTGCCCCTACATCTAGAAACCCGGCTTCTGGCATTACTGAATCTATTTTAAAATTTGCTTAATCATCTGGTTTGCCTGCGACTCGTAACCGCCGCCAAACAAATTGTAGTGATTGAGAATGTGGTATAAGTTGTAGAGCGTTTTGCGCCGATCGTAGCCCGGATCTAGAGGCCAAGCTTCGTTATAACCGCCATAAAATGCGGCGGGGAAACCGCCAAACAATTCCGTCATGGCGATATCCACTTCGCGATCGCCATAATATAGTGCAGGGTCAAAAATTACCGGCTCATCTGACGTTGTAATCGAGGCATTACCCGACCATAAATCGCCATGTACCAAAGATGGTTGAGGTTCATGACTCGCCAGCAGTTCTGGAATCGCTTTGAGTAAACGCTCTCCCTGGCTAAAGCTACCACCCTGTCGAGACGCCAATTTTAGTTGATAGCCAATCCTGTGTTCGGTAAAAAACTCTGCCCAATCAGATGTCCAAGTATTAATCTGAGGTGTGGAACCGATCGTATTGTTGGGATTCCAACCGAACCCTTTACTGCTGGAGGCTTTGTGCATCGCCGCCAACTGACGCCCCATCTCTGACCAAGCACTCGTTCCACCTTTACCACCCAGTTCGAGCCATTCTAATACTATGTAGGCAGACTCGTCCGCAATTCCCCAGCAAATTGGTTTGGGAATGCGGATAGTCTGCGTTTCCCACATTTCTTGCAGTCCCAGCGACTCTGCCTCAAACATATCAACTTGCGACGCTTGGTTGAGTTTGGCGAAATAGGTGCTAGAGCCGTTGCTAATAGCGTAGCCTTGATTGATACAGCCGCCACTCACCTTGAGCCTCTGCTGGCTGTGAAATTTCTCGCCAGTCACCTGGGTAATATGAGCATCAATTTGTTTCCATATCATGATGAGAAATTTTCACGAAGACAAAACTTACGTTTTTGTTGGCGCTTTTCTCCCCAGATGTAGGGGCAATTCATGAATTGCCCCTACATCTGGGCGATAAAATGGGTAATATCCTGTCCGGTTGTATCGTTAGTAGTTGAGTAATATCGTCAAATTGTCTGTTGTCATCGTTGGTTAAATTTTTACCGCAGATGAAGACAGATACACGCAGATGAACGCAGATAAGAGAAGAAGACGAATTTTTCAGGTAACCGATACTACCGCACACGCCCACAGCGTCAAATAAATTTTGAGATTTTAGACCGCGTAGGCGGTCTTCGTTCGTGTAGCCGCGCCTTTAGGCGTTAGGCTTAAGAACTACTACACCATAAGCATCATCAAACAAATACCGATCGGCAGCAAGTTGAAGATCCACCTCATCCAGGGCTTGAATGCGAGCTGGATAATTCATAGATGGCGCTAAATCTCCCACCAGGGATTGATAATAGCCGTATATTCCGGCCCGATCGCTTGGCGTTTCGTTAGCAAAAACAAACCGATTTCCCACTTGTGTGCGGACGCGGGCAATCTCCGCTTCGGTAACGGGTTCTGTTTGGAGGGTGCGGATGTGTTGCGCGATCGCAGTTTCAACTTCCGCTACATTTTCTAACGGCAACTGCGCTGAAATCTGGAACGTACCCTGAAACTGATAAGTCATATTGCTGGCAGAAATATTGGTAACTAACCGCCGATCCTCCCGCAAATCCCGCACCAACCTAGATGTCCGCCCTTGTCCTAAAATTGCCGCTATTACATCCAGCGGATATGTTTGATTTAACTGAGTCAAACCGGGCACTCGCCAAACCACGATCAGCCGTGCTTGCTGTAAGCTTTCATCAATATACTCGCGGCGAACAATTTCTTTAAAAGGCTGTTCTGACTGGAAAGTAGGGCGATCGACTGCCCCAGATTGAGTGGCTAAGTATGACTTGCCCCGACCCTGCATAAATCCGTCTGTGACAATATCAATTAATTCTTTAACCGGGAGATTACCTACTACTACGGCAGTTATCGACTGAGGTTGATACCAACCGGCATGAAAATCGCGCATCTGCTGAGGGGTAAGCCCTTCAATTACCGATGCTGGGCCTAAGACTGGGCGACGGTAGGGCAGTTGGTCAAAGGCGGTTTCGATCGATCGCTGGTAAGTGCGGCGGCGGGGATTATCTTCTGCGCGACGAATTTCTTCTAAAACTACCGATCTCTCCCGTTCAAACGCCTCGTCTGGAATGTTGGGGTTAAGCACTACATCTATCTGCAATGGTGCCAAAGCGGCAAAATCTTTGGGAGCCGATGTGATGTAAAAATGAGTGTAATCTTGACTGGTCGCGGCGTTGGTGACTGCGCCTCGCTCTTCAACGTATCGCTCAAACTCACCGCTTGCCAGTCTGTTGGTTCCTTTAAAAACCATGTGTTCCAAAAAATGAGCCATGCCGTTGATCTCATCCGATTCTACCGCTGAGCCAACGTTCACCCAGAGACTCAGGTTCACGGCTTCCACCGGCATCTGTTCGGCCACAATTGTCAGACCGTTAGGTAGTCGGCAGAGTGTGGGGGCGTTTAGCGGTGGAGATTTCAGCAGGGTTGATGTCATGTGTTGTTAAAGTTGCGATCGCTGTTACTTCTCCTATATTAATCGTTACGGTTCTTAATATGCTCTGGTAAATACACGGAAAGCATTGACGCTATGCAGATTTCATCACTTGTGCCCCATGCTAAGCGCCAGGGATTAGGGGCCTTAACCGCTCAAACATCGATCGCAGTCAAAAAGAATCCCAAATAGTTAAAGCTCAAACTTTTCAATTCGTTCTGTTTTCTGTTTCAGCTTGTTCAGCTTGAGCAGCACTTACCCATTCTTGCATCGCTGGCAAAGACCAAATAGTTTTTATGTAGGCTTGGGAAATCGGATCTAATTCTACACCATAAGTAATAAAACGGGAAACAACAGGAGCAAACATGGCATCAGCAATACTGAAATCACCGAAGAGAAAGTCTCCTGACTTACCAAACTTTTGCCGACAATCTTGCCAAATGTTAGCGATGCGTTGAATATCCTCTGTTACTCCTGGTTCTCTCCCTTGTCCAGGTAAACTAGCGCAAATGTTCATCGACATATTTTGGCGCAGATTGAGAAAACCCGCGTGCATTTCGTTACTAATAGAACGAGCGATCGCTCTTACTTGCCGGTCTTGGGTCCATAGTTTTGCTTCTGGAAAACATTCTGCTAAGTACTCATTAATTGATAATGATTCCCATATTGTCAAATTATTGTGTATTAATATCGGCACTTTACCATTGGAAGAATAACGCAAAATTTCCTGTTTATATGTACCCGTATAAAGAGGAATACTTACTTCGTCAAAGTCAATCCCTAATTGTTTGAGAACTAACCAAGGACGCAGAGACCAAGAAGAATAGTTTTTGTCGCCAATTACTAAACTAAATTCTGACATCTGTAGTTAATATTTTAGGCTTCACTGCATTAGCAATACCACGAAAGCTTGATAAATGGTTCATAAAATATTATTATTTTAATAATCCTTAACAATAATTATTGCTTCATGTCCGGCCTAAAATCCCCACACATAGTCGTCATCGGTGCTGGAATTGGCGGTCTCACAGCAGCAGCGCTACTCGCTCATCGCGGTTACCAAGTGCTGGTTCTCGAACAAGCCTTAGTACCCGGAGGATGCGCTTCTACTTTTAAACGTCAAGGATTTACCTTCGATGTGGGTGCTACTCAGGTTGCTGGACTGGAACCGGGCGGCATTCATCACCGCATCTTCTCGGAATTAGAGATTGAGATACCAGCGGCGACGAAGTGCGATCCAGCTTGTGCTGTGTATCTACCGGGTGAGACGGAACCGATTAATGTCTGGCGCGACCCCCAACGATGGCAGGCGGAACGGCAGCGGCAATTTCCCGGTAGCGATCGCTTTTGGCAGCTGTTGGCAAATCTGTTCCGCTACAGTTGGGCTTTTCAATCTCGCGACCCGGTGTTGCCACCCCGTAACTTGTGGGATTTGTGGCAGTTGACAAAAGCAGTTCGTCCTGATACAATATTAACCCTGCCTTACACTTTTCTGACGGTTGGCGATGCTTTGCGGATATATGGGCTGGGTGACGATCGGCGCTTGAGAACGTTTCTGGATTTACAACTAAAGCTCTACTCTCAGGTAGATGCTGAAGAAACTGCTTTGCTATATGCTGCTACTGCTTTGGGTGTTTCTCAAGAACCTCAAGGATTGTATCATCTTGTGGGTAGTATGCAGGTGTTGAGCGATCGCCTCGTGGAAGCCCTAGAGCGAGATGGCGGTAAGCTGTTAATGCGCCACAGTGTCGATCGTATTTGTGTGGAAAACGGAAAAGCTACTGGCGTCCGCATCCGCAATCAGAAAACTGGTGAAGTCTGGACTGAATCGGCTGACATTGTTGTGGCAAATGTTACCGCACAAAATTTGGTGCATCTGTTGTCAGGGGAAATAAACGAACCGCAGAGAAGTAGAACTATTCCCCAAGGTTATCGTCGTCGGGTGGATAAATTACCGCCAGCGTCGGGTGCTTTTGTTGTTTATTTGGGAGTAGAGGAAAGTGCGATTCCGCCGGGATGTCCGCCTCACCTACAATTTTTGTATGATGGGGAGGGGCCGATCGGGGAAAACAATTCCTTGTTTGTCTCGGTAAGTCATCCAGGAGATGGTCGCGCCCCCGATGGTAAAGCAACTATTACGGCTTCTTCTTTTACGGATGTTAGACAGTGGTGGAATTGTGCCAATTATGATGATTTTAAGGATAAATATACTGAGGAAGCGATCGCTCGTCTCTCTCAATATTTCCACCTTACCCCAGAAACCATTCTCCACGTTGAAGCTGCTACACCTCGGACTTTTGCTCATTTTACAGCACGCGATCGCGGCATTGTCGGCGGCATCGGTCAAAGAGTATCCACTTTTGGCCCGTTTGGCTTTGCCAATCGCACTCCCATCAAGCATCTCTGGTTAGTAGGCGACTCGACTCATCCCGGTGAAGGTACTGCTGGCGTCTCTTACTCAGCTTTAACTGTCGTCCGACAAATTGAGGCTGACTTTTCTCGACGGTTTAGTTAAGAAAAAGCCGCCGAATTTACAGAAGTTAATCCTAATTGTCAACTTTTGTTGGTGTTGTTTAGTCTTGAGCAGACTTCTTAGCTAGCGTTTAATTAGGAGGTGAAAATGTTAAATTCAACCGTCCTGCATCAAGAAGCGATCGCTTGGCACCAGCAAAAGTGTTTTCTCCAAGCAGAACAGAAATATAAGGAAGCTTTACAGCACAGTCCCAATAACGCAGATATTTGGAGCGATTTAGCAATACTATATTACCATACACAGCGATATCAAGAGGCTTTAGAAATAATTAATCAGGCAACAAACTTTGGCAAACCAAAAGCTATTTATTATTTCAGACTAGGTTTAATACTTGAAAAAACAGGTCAAATTTCCCATTCTATTCGGGCTTATCAACAGTCAATATCTCTGGATAATCAGTGGATTGATTCTTATGTAAATTTAGGTTCTCTTCTATTTGAACAAGGCAATCTATTCAAAGCAGAAACATTTTTTACTCAGGCGATCGCGCTCAATCCTCGCTGTACAAAGTGTCATTATTTTCTTGGTAAAATCTTAATGGCACGGCGTCAAATTGACGATGCAATTCGTGCATATAAAACAGCCCTTGAATTGCAACCAGAAAACTATAATATCCTCTACGATTTGGGAATGGCATTACAGACAAAAGACAAGTCAGAATCAAGCGGTCTTCTTTTTCTCGGTCATGCCTTTTATTACCAAAATAACTATGTTGCAGCAGTTAAATATTATCAAGATTTTGTAGAAAATAACGAAACCAATACTCTATCCATTAACGAAATCACGCAACTTTACTTCAATTTAATCGCAAGTCTCTACCATTTGGAACAAGACGAAGAGGCAGTTCAACTCTATCGTCAAGCAATACAACTTTATCCAAATGCCTATGATATACGCATGAAATTAGTAGATTTTTTGTATTCGTGTGGGCGAGTTAAGGACGCTATCGAATTTACTCACGATGCACCAAATTTTCTTAAAGAAAACTTGTACTTTAAGCGGAGAAATTCATTAATGCTGCCGATTATTTATGAAAATAAAGAAGAAATAGATTTTTATCGAAATCGCTTTAGTCAAGGCTTAGAAGATCTAATTCAGCACAGATATTTGGAAACACCCGAAGCTACAAAAAATGCTTTATTAGATATAGGAGTACACACAAACTTTTATTTAGCTTACCAAGGCCAAAATGATTTAAAATTACAAAGCCAGTATGGGCAATTTTTACATCAAATTATTGCTGCGAATTTTTCCGAATTTATTAAACCTTTATCCATGCCATCACTAGGACAAGATGACCGGATTCGGATTGGGTATATTTCAAATTATTTTTATAGTTATCATACAGTAACTCATTTATTTCTTGGTTGGCTACGCCATTGCGATCGCGAAAAATTTAATGTTTATTGCTATCAACTAGGTACAGCCTCGGATGTCTTAACTCTCAAATTTTTGGAGCATCATAGCGATAGTTATTATCACCTGCCACATGAGCAAAGTTTAGATATTAATTTTATCAAAAGAGTGTCTGAAAAAATTATTAGCGATCGGCTTCATGTGCTGGTTTTTCTAGATATAGGTATGCACCCATACATGAGCATATTTGGGAGTTTAAGACTTAGCCCTGTTCAATGTACAACCTGGGCACATCCAGTAACTTCTGGTTTACCGACTATCGATTACTTCCTATCTAGCGATTTGATGGAACCGCTTGATGCTGAAAACCACTACTCAGAAAAATTAATTCGGTTGCCTAATATTGGAATTTCTTACCCTAAACCAGATATTTTGTCACCAACAAAGACTCGTTTAGATTTTCAACTGCGAGACAATGCGATCGTCTATTTATGCTGTCAGTCTCTTTATAAGTATCTACCCCAATACGATCGCATATTTACTGAAATTGCCAGCCGTGTTCCCCAGGCTCAATTTGCTTTTATCTCTAACAAAAGCCCTTATGTTACCAAACAGTTCCGACTGCGTTTGCAAGAAGCTTTTGAGCGGGTTGGGTTAAATAGCGGGGATTATTGTGTAATATTGCCCCAGCAGTATCAGATTGATTATTGGAATCTCAATTTGATTTCAGATATATTTCTGGATACCATCAGCTGGTCTGGAGGTAGAACAACCTTAGAAGCTATTGCCTGTAAATTACCTATTGTCACTTGTCCCGGCGAATTTATGCGCGGTCGCCATTCCTACGCAATTTTGAAAATGCTCGGAGTCACCGAAACAATTGCTCAAGATGAAGCTGAATATATTGAAATTGCTGTGAAATTAGGCTTGAATCGATCGTGGCGAGAAAGTATTGTGGAACAAATGAACCAGCGCCACAGTTATCTCTACGATGACCAAGTTTGTGTAGCAGCGCTGGAGGAATTTTATCAGCGGGTAGTTCAGGATTTCAAATTTGAGATTTGAGATTTCAGATTAAAATTTGGATTTTAAAATTTGCAATCTGAAATCTTAAATTTGGAATTTCTTAAGGAACCGTGGCTGGTGGAGGACTTGACTCATCAGAGGGAGCGAAGTTTGGGGGTGGGCTAGTTTGGTCTGGCGGTGGTGCTGGTTCCGCTGGTGGTGCAACAGGTTCTGGACTTGGTAGAGCTGGAGGATTCAAGATATTTTGCCAGACATCAATCTGGGCTCTTGCTTCTGCATAGGCGCTAGTACGATCGGGAATTGTTTTAGCAATGGCGATCGCACCCGCTAAGTCATAACTGGCCCGGTCTTGCGCTAGACTCAGCATTTGATAGCTCCATTGATTAATAGCATCCTCAGCTTCTGCTCGCAACGGGCTAGAGTTAGGTACTTGCTTTGCCAATCGAATCGCCATCGCCAAAGTATCTGGCGTTCTTTGACTCCCTAATCGACGTGCCTCCTGCAAATTTTGCTGAGCCTGAATTTGCGCTTGCCAATCTGCCATCGCAGCTTGCGCCTCACCAGATAAAGCCCTTCCTGGTTTAATCTGACCAGCCGTAGCAATAGCATCCACAAGATTGCCCGCACCCGCTAATTGCCGTGCTTGATCTAGATAAGGCTGGTCTTGAATTCGCTGAATCTGGGCAGTCCACTGCCGAACCTTATCCTGAGCTTCCTTATAAAGAGCGCGACCGGCGGCAATCTGATTCGCCTCATCAATTGCCGCTTGCAGAGAAGTTTCATCACCCACACTCGCAATTTGTTCGGCTCGATTCAAATAAGGACGGTCTTCCATCGTCTGGATTCGATCTGTCCAGCGAGAAATTTCCGTTTTTGCTTCTTCAGCGCGGGGATGAGTTCCCGGTATCAGTTGCACCTCTTTAATGGCCGATTTTAAATCGCTAGCAGTTCCCAGCTGAGCCAATTGGCGTGCTTTTTCCAGGTGGGCGATATCTTCGAGTTCTCGCTGCCAACGGATAATCAGATCCTGCCCCTTAATATACAGGGGTCGGTCAGGAGTGAGCTTTTTGACAAGTGCTAGAGCCTCCTGGAGACTGGAAGCAGTTCCTTGCTGCGCCACCGCCTGAGCCTGAGCTAAATTAATAAAATCTTGCACCTGGGCTTGCAAATTGGCACTAGCGGGAATCTGGCGGGCGATATCGATCGCCTCATCTACATTCCGAGCCTCCAGCTGGGCTTCAGCCAGATCCATCATTTTGCGCCCAATCTCAACGATAACCGCTTGAGTATCCTTATAAATGTAACTCTTGGGGTTAATTGACTCTGCCAGCTTAGCAGCCTCCAGCAGATTCTTAACTCCGCTGCGCCTTACCAAATTTTGCGCCTTAGCCAGCGTATCTCCATCGTCACGCGCCGACACAATCAGCTGGTTAAGTTCCTCATACTTAGTAGTTTGCCAGTAAGTATTGCCGACATATAGCAAGCGGACAGCTTCCCGAAAAGCTTGAGACCAGTTTTGCTTAGGCAGTTCGGCTTCCCCATCGCGATAAATGCCTTCTGCCTTAGACCAGAGCGACTTCCAACTCTGAATCCGGGTTTTCACCTGCGAGTATGCAGGAACATCAGCCGGAATTTTTTTAGCTATAGCTATAGCCTCATCCAGCTTGCCAGCATCAAACGATGCTTCAGCCAGATCCAGGATATCTTGCGACCACTCTTTGATTTCGTAGTTTACTTCCTCGCGCAGCGGGTGATCTGGTGGCAGACTTTGGACAAGAGCGATCGCCTCTAACAGATCCTTCACCGTCTGCTTCTTTGCCGCCAGCTGAGCGCAGTACAGCCGCATAGATGCCGAAGCCGTCGGCCAGTACATAGAAGGACAGTTCGGCAGTGTTGGCAGCTTAAACAATAAAGCCACTGCCATGAACCCCACTCCACTTGCGGTCACCGTTGCTAAAAAAGCCCAAAACTGCCAATACTTAAACCAGCGTCCTAGCTTTTGCGAAACAGGTAACAACTTGCTTATTGGCGCTGATTTTCCAGGCTTCACATTTTCTAACTGTTCCCCATCAGCAGGTTGGGTTGACTGTACTTTGTTTACCCCAGAAGTATCTGCCGAAGCTGAAGCAGCACCTGTCGGCGGTGCTACAGATGCTCCTGGAATCAGTGGTGGAATGGGAAATCGGTTTTGATTCCCCTGCTCTGAAGCTCTAGCAGCAGACCATCGGTCTGAACTTCCCCGTTCTCTCATAGCTCACACCAAAATAATCGTGCATTGGGCCTAACTGGTTCGGCTCGAACACGCAGTTCTAGCGATCCTACCCCTGTAATTCCAAAAAAGCTAGATCTTGTGAATTATATCTTTAGCGACGCTCAAGGTGTAAACACAGATACCAATAAAAAACCTTTGGTTCAGGATTGGGCCCCGTAAAGTTCCACAATCAGCTCAACCAGTTCGTCGCTGCTAGCTTTGTAGACTTCCCCACAGAAGTGACAGGTTGCCTCAGCACCATTATCTTTTTCAATCATGTCTTGGATTTCAGCTTCCCCCAGCATCTTTAAAGCCCCCATCAGGCGACTTCTAGAGCAGCCACAATGGAAGCGTAGCAATTGTGTCTCTGGTAATAGCACCAGTCCCATGTCACCCAGCAGATGCTGAAAAATATCCGGCAATGTCTTGCCTGCCTGCAATAATGGCGTGAATCCCGATAGAGCCCCGACTCTAGACTCTAAAGTTTCCACCAGCGCTTCGTCTCTTGCTGCTTTGGGGAGGACTTGCAGTAGGATGCCTCCAGCTGCCTTAACTTGGCCAGCCTCAAGAAACACGCCTACAACTAGAGCTGAAGGGGTCTGTTCGGAATTTACTAGGTAATTAGCTACGTCATCGCCAATTTCACCCGAAACTAGCTCCACAGTACTGGAATAGGGATAGCCGTATCCAACATCTCGCACAACGTAAAGGTAGCCTTCCTGACCCACCGCTCCACCTACATCAAGTTTGCCTTTAGCATTAGGTGGCAGTTCGATCGAGGGATTTCCCACATAGCCGCGTACTGTTCCATCTAAACCGGCATCGACAAGAATACCACCCAAGGGGCCATTACCCTTGACTCGAATATTTACTCTCGATTCGGCTCGCTTCATGTTGGAGACTAGCAAGAGCCCTGCTGACATTGTGCGGCCCAAGGCCGCTGTTGCCACATAAGAGAGCTTGTGCCGTCGTCTGGCTTCTTCTGTGAGGCGTGTTGCGATCGCACCAACCGCACGAATCCCGCCATCGGCTGCCGTAGCACGAATTAACTGATCGGCCATGAAAAATCCTTACATTTCTTAACATCTTCTATTTTAAGTTGGCGATCGAGCAGTTGGCGTCTAGAACACCGATTCAGTAATCGTAGGGCGAAGCATTCGGGCCCAAAATCTATCGCTCTTACCCTAGATTTTGGGCCCGAATGCTTCGCCCCTACAAGCTAAACGGCAAGGCTTTGGCATACTAAAAGAGACGGGCACCCACAAGGATCGCCCCTAGACAAATCAAAATATGTGACTGGCAATTCAAATGCTGGGTACTTTCCAAAAAAGCAATCTGCGAATAGAGGTTGAGGCTAAAGAAACAACCATTCGGGACAGCCTGCTGCTACCGAGCCAGCTGCAACAATGGCTATGGCCCCAAACCTTTGACTCTGGGCTACCTGAACAGCTCCACAGCGAGCTGACTTTCACCAGTTGGATTGGCCCCGTGGAAATCCAACACCAAGTTGATGTGGCAGAACCTAACTGTCTGCGCTTGTTATTGAGTCAGGGAATTGATGGTTTTCATGAATGGTATTGGGGAGAAGGTTGGGTGCAGTCTCGCCTGGAAGGGGTGTCTTTGCTGCCCTTAAATTTGGGTCAAACACTAAGTTTGCTCCAGCTAAAGCAATTTTTGAAAGCTAAATCAAGCAGCTAGCTAACGACTAATAACGGATCCAAAATTTTAGATTTCAGATTTTAGATTTCTTTCTTTGTTTTAAATCTGAAATTTGAAATCTAAAATCTGAAATTTACCTCTTCCACTAGCAAATCTCACCTCTGTGATTGTTTGCGTACTTGTGCTACTACTTCATTCAACCCAACCTGCTTTAAAAGCGAGTAAAAATCCTCAGTAATAGATCGATCGTCAGGCTTAGCATCAGAAGCTTTGGAGAGCGCTTGTAGGGCATCATACCAGAAACCCTCTTGAGCATAGGTTATGGCCCGATCGCTCTCTGAACTAGCAGATGAAAGCCGTCTAGTCAGCGCTGGCGTAGGAGTCACACGCCTAATAAGGGCCTCGACTACCATGTTTTTAAGCTTCCCATTCTCATTGCAGAGGACAGATACTGACCAGATGTAGTCTTTTTCTGCCATCAATTCCGGCTTTTCTGAAGGCAATTCCATCTGAATTATGCCCGCTTTCGCGATCGAGAACTGCTGCGTAAAGACTACTTCAGCCTTCCCCACTTGCTTTAACGCAAACACCATTTTTGGCGCTTCAGTATCTGAAAATCCCTTGTCTGACAGATACCAGAAAAACGTGGGATGCCGGGATATCGTTTGTCCTGCATGATTTTCAGGAACCAAGGGTACAAGTAGCGACTTGTCGCAGGAGGGGGTAACGCCTCTGAAAGTATCGGGAGGATCGACAAGACGCGCTCCCCCCGCTATAGTCCCTGCTGGAGCCCCTCGGTTGGGCGGCTTATACTCAATACTTTTCCTAGCTGTAGGAGGATTTGCTAAGGCTTTTGAGTTGAAACCTAAATCAATTGATAGTCCCTTCAATGTTTGATTCAAAGGGGTGTTGCTCCAACCAATCAGTTGTATCAAAAGGATTGATACTGCACCAGTTACTACATTCGTCTGTTTGCGTAAAATAACCATAACCTTCTTGTTTTAGAGTCAGACCGGAAAACTTCTTATGCAAGATTTTTCGAGCCAAAGATTATTACCTTTGTGAATTTTGCCGCTGTTTCGCTACCACTTCATTCAACCCAACCTGGTCTAAAAGCGAATAAAAATCCTCAGTAATAGACCGATCTTGAGGTTTATCGTTAGAGGCTTTGGAGATAGTTTCTAAGGCGTCATACCAGAATCCTTGCTGAGCGTAAATTCTGGCCCGATCGCGTTCTGATTGGGCCCTTCTTAGCCGTCTAGTCAGTTCCTCTGTAGGAGCCACGCGCCTAATAAGGGCCTGAACAGTAACTTTTTTAGAGCCTCGCTCGGTATTGCAGACAACTGATACTGACCAAAGGTAATCTTGCCCTACAGTCAGTTCTGGCTGGCCTTTAGGAATTTCTGTCTGAATTATGCCAGCTTTTGGTACTTCGAGCCGCTCCTTAAAGAATGGCTCATTTGCGCCCTCTTTTTTTAACGTAAACTCCACCGAACTGGTGTCTGACATATACCAGAAAAACTTGGGACGACTAGATGTAGTTTGTCCTGCATGATCTTGAGGAACTAAGAATACAGGCAAAATCTGGGAACATTCCCTTCTCAAAGGCTGAATCGGGACTGGGGAAGCAGGGGAAACGGGAGGTATATTCTGGTTTCCTCGCAACTGAATAGAATCTTCATCTGACTGTAAAATGGTAGGCCCCTCATGGTTACGCGCCCCTCCCGATCCCGTACTTGAGGGAGCGCCTCGGTTAGGGGGCGTATAGTTAATCCCTGTTCCATCGCTGGGCGGAAGTTGGGCTAATACTGAAGAATTGAAACCTAGCTGAATTGATAATCCCCTAAATGTCTGATTTAGAGGGTTGTTACTCGAACCAATCAGCTGGCTCAAAAGGATTGATACTGCACCTGTCACCACAGTTGCCTGTTGACGGCAAATAACCATAATCCTCGTTCTTTACAGCCTTTTTCTGATAGTATTGTAGACTTCCAAATTTAGATTTTGTTCGGCTTGAAATTTGATTTTTTGGAGTTGTTATGCTTTTGTTCAAGAAATAACATTTTTATTCCTCTGCCCCTCTGCCCCTCTGCCCCTCTGCCCCTCTGCCCCTCTGCCCCTCTGCCCCTCT
>NZ_JAIQZM010000041.1 GCF_023333595.1 Argonema galeatum A003/A1 | reverse complement strand
TCCGTCAAAGATCTTTGGGTTCAACCAACAAATTATTCACGGAATGCTTCGCCCATTTATGCCCGTGCGAAGTATAGAAAGCTTCAGTTTGGTCTTAAACGATCGCAGCATTGTCCGTCGAATGGCGTAATGTCCAATTTTATCCTAAAAAATGGCGATTAGGAATCAGCTCCCCACCTCAATAACTGGAGTGAGTGTCTTACAGGCTAAAGTCTGTGAAGCAAATATTTTAGCAGAAGCCAGACTTAGCCGTCGGGCAGCACTTCGGGCAGAAGGGATGCTGAATAAGCGTAGAAGCCATGACAAACTAGATATAGCTAACAAGCATCTTGGAAGTAAACCATAACTGACTTACAAAGAAACTTATGAAAGGATCTGCAAACCGTCTAATTTCCGCGCCAGCTGCTTTGATTTCAAAGCTTGTAGGCACAATTTTGATTTTGTCTTTTCTGCTGGACACTGTAACGCTTTTAATTCCCTCTAGCCCACCCTTTAGCCCCCTGGATAGAGGGTGGCAACTGAGTGCGACTACCCAGCTAGTTGAGCGAGGATTCATTCCTATGCTGGGTATGGCGCTGCTGTTCCTGGGGTCTTGGATGGACGAGCGGGTAGACGGTCAAGGAAGCGGTCAACCGTGGCAATTGGTGAAATTAGGAGCTTTGGTGCTTTCAGGGATTTTGGGGCTGGTCTTTTTGCTAGTGGCTCCGTTGCACATTAACAATGTTCGTCTGGCTAGCAATGAGGGGCTCCAGCGAATCCAGCAGCAGGCTTCTCAAGCCGAAACTCAGCTTAGCAGTCCAGATTTTAGGGCTCAAGTAGAACAGCGAAGAACCCAGATTAAAACCCAAATCGGCGATTTGCTCAAAGACGACCAGAGGTTAAATCAAGCACTTCAAAGCGGACAAGTCCCCGACCAACTCAAAAACATTCTCCAGCAATCTAAGGACAACCCAAGAGCGCTGGACGACTATCTGGAACAGCAAGCCAAAGACTTTAGCAATCAAACGCTAACCCAAGTTCGCGATCGCAAGCAACAACTGGAAAAACAGGCCAAGATGGGAGCATTGAAATCCCAGGTGCAAATTGGCCTTAGCAGTTTGTTCTTGGCGATCGGTTACTTTATCATCACCGGGACTGGATTGAGCGGTGTGCTGTCGTCTCCAAAAATGGGGCCCTCGAAAGCGCCCAAGCGTTAGTCGGCGTTTCTTGGATGATGACGTAATTACCGATCGTCAGTAGAACCTTGGAATGTTTATGTATCTAGTGAGATCCCTTCTTTTCCCTAACTCCTAAGTTTTTCATGTTCTCGATTTATATCCTGACCTACAACGAAGAAATTGATATCGCTGCTTGCATCGAGTCGGCTCTGCTGTCAGACGATGTTATAGTAGTGGATTCTCTCAGCAGCGATCGCACCGTGGAGATTGCCAGCCGCTATCGGGTCCAGACAGTGCAGCACCGTTTTGAAAGCCACGGACTTCAGCGGACTTGGATGCTGCAATCCGTTCCCACCAAACACGAATGGGTCTACATCCTGGAAGCGGATGAGCGGATGACTCAAGAGCTATTTCAAGAATGTCTCAAAGCAATTGAGAGTCAGGAATATATCGGCTACTATGCAGCCGAGCGAGTCATGTTCATGGGTCAGTGGATTCGGCGCTGCACCCAATACCCCCGTTACCAACTGCGCCTCTTCCGCAAGGACAAAGTCTGGTTTACCGATTACGGTCACACAGAACGGGAAGTTTGTGATGGCAAAACGGGCTTTCTGAAAGAAACCTATCCACACTACACCAATAGCAAGGGATTAAGTCGCTGGATAGAGAAGCACAATCGCTACTCCACGGATGAAGCCAGAGAAACCCTGCGCCAGCTGGAGAACGGAAAAGTAAATTGGCGAGAGTTGTTTTTTGGCTCTTCGGAAGTGGAAAGACGACGAGCCCTCAAAGATTTGTCGCTGCGTTTACCTGGACGACCCCTATTGCGCTTTTTCTATATGTATTTTCTGCTGGGCGGCTGTTTGGATGGGCGGGCGGGATTTGCTTGGTGTACTTTGCAAACTTTCTACGAATATCTGATTTTGCTCAAGGTCTGGGAAATGAAGCATTTGCCTACCCCTTATTTAGACCAATCGGGGAAGCTTTCTGTCGATCGAGAAGGTAAAGTTATCGATCCGGCTGAGGTTAGTCCTTCAAGTTAGGCAGAAAACAGTATGCGGACAAATGTTAATTCTGATACCATCATCTCCAGCCCCTGTAGGCTGTAAGTTTTTCCCAAAAGCCGGATGAAGGAAACCTTTACGTCTGGTTTTGGAGGCTCGGCAGGGCGGCGACTCCCTAACCTTAGCCAGCGAGTGTCAACGTAGGGTAAGTTAGGGTAAGGGAGAAGGGTCGCTGTGTGGGCTCTATAATTTTCCCATCTGGTTAAAAGAGAGTGGGCTATCTGTGATCGAACGCTTGAAGCAGGACTTAAAAAATGACCTGATTGCAGGTCTTTTGGTAGTAATTCCCCTGGCTACCACAATTTGGCTGACGATTACGATCGCGACTTGGGTGATCAATTTTCTCACCCGCATTCCGAAGCAACTCAATCCTTTTGACGATCTCCATCCTATTTTGCTCAACCTGGTGAATCTAGCTGTGGGACTTATGGTACCCCTGCTATGTATTCTGCTGATTGGGTTGATGGCCCGAAATTTTGCTGGGCGGTGGTTGCTAGATGTTGGTGAGCGGATACTGCAAGCAATTCCGTTGGCTGGCTCGGTTTACAAAACCCTCAAACAACTCCTAGAAACCCTACTGAAGGATTCTAACGGGAAGTTTCGCCGCGTAATTTTAGTGGAATACCCACGCCGGGGGATATGGGCTTTAGCCTTTGTCACTGGAGAGCTAAGCAGCGATATGCAGGCTCGCCTATCCAGATCGACGATGCTCAGTGTTTTCATCCCAACTACCCCCAACCCCGCCACAGGCTGGTATGCGATCGTCCAAGAAGATGAAGTCGTGGATCTCGCCATTTCCGTGGAAGATGCCTTTAAAGTTATTATCTCTGGTGGCATCGTTAGTCCCAGTCCCTTAACTCCTATGTCATCCCTTCCGCCCTTCCAAGATCGGAAGCTGGAACAGCCTATCTTTGAGGAAAGATGAAGTGCAGAAAGTTCAGCTTGGTAATTGACTAAAGGGAATTTAAAATTTCAGATTTAAAATTGCAGATTTAAAATCGTCAATTCAAAACAAATCTAAAATCTAAAATTCCCCGTTACCCAGGATTTATTACAAATAACATAATGCAATCTCGACGAATTTCTCGCGAACTAGCGCTGCTAAGCCTGTCTCAGCTATCTGGAAATCCAGAGAAACTATCTGAACAGCAAATACCCGAACTGATTGTGGCGGCTATCCGCACTTTGAGTACGGAAGTTAAAGATGGTTTGGAAGCTGCGGCTGGGGAACTGCAACGCGGGAGCGATCGCCTCTTAAATAGCGAAACCCGCGCCATAGATTTACAAAGTGCTAGGGCTATGGTAAAAGAAGCCATAGAACTGACTCAAATCGCGATCAACCGCGTTGGTGCATCTGTGGAGTTGCCAGAATTTATCCAGCTATCCAATCAAAAAGATGTCCGCCACTACGCAGTGCAAATTATCGGTACAGTTAATGCCCAGAAAGCCGAACTTGATGCGGTCATAACTCAAGCAATGGTCGATTGGCAATTAAATCGTCTAGCTCGGATTGACAGAGATATACTCCGAATCGCAGTATGCGAAATGAAGTATTTAGGGATTCCCGAACCAGTCGCCATTAATGAAGCGGTAGAGCTAGCTAAACGCTACAGTGGTGAGGAAGGCCATCGTTTTATCAACGGGGTTTTGCGTCGAGTGAGCGATCGAGTCAAAGCACAATCCCCCTTAAGTTAAAAGCAGCATTTCACCAGTTCTGCCAACCCGTAAAGTAGGTGCTATGGTTTTTAATTGGTTCCGCCGCCAGTATAGCGACAGTAAAGAACAACCGCCGGATAAAGCGGCTTCATCCGCACAGGAAGAACAGCAACCAGAATCAGATACATCCGATCGGCCCGAAGAGCAATCTCAGCAGCAAGTTGCTGAAGACTACTTGGCTTGGGCAAAAGCCGCCTATAAAAATATCCAAGCTAAGCAACAAACACAAACCGCCACAACAGCGACAGAACCTCAGCTGCCAACCGAAGAGATAGAGGGGCAGAGGGGCAGAGGGGCAGAGGGGCAGAGGGGCAGAGGAGCAGAGGAGCAGAGGGGCAGAGGGGCAGAGGGGCAGAGGAGCGAGCCTCTATCTGAGTCTCAAACAATACCGACACAAAAAGAAACTTCCGAAGCAGAAATTTCGACAACAGTTGCCCTAGACGCTGTAAGAGCAGAACTGGAACTCCTTGAGACAGCCGCCGCAGCAGAGGTAGCAACTTCCGACACTGGCACGCCTGAAGTAGAAAAAGTTACTACAATTACAGAAACCGCCCTAGAGTCATCGGCAATTCCTGAAACTTCACAGGAAGAAGCCGTCGCCCAGGCGTCACCCGCAGAAGAACAGGTAACCGTTCCAGACTCCACAGTTCAAGAAACAAACGTTGCAGCCACAGCACCACTACCTTTTTGGGCGCGGGATGACCGACAAGCACGCTTAGAACGGCTTAAGGCTACAGCCATTGAAGAATCAGAACCGGAAGTCCAGCCAGTCGTTGCCGTAACTGGGTCTGCAACAGCAGCAGAAATTCCGGGAGTTGTCTTTGATGACGGGTTCCTATGGTCGGCTGAAATTCTCGCTTCCCAAGGTCGTCGTCCTGAAGATGTTTCTGTAGAAGAAATTACTTGGCTCAAGAAGTTGCGACAAGGCTTAGACAAAACTCGCCGTAACCTGATCAATCAGCTAAAAGCGATCGTCGGTCAGGGGCCGCTCAATCAAGATGCGGTCATGGAGATCGAGTCTTTGCTGTTGCAAGCCGATGTCGGCGTAGAAGCAACAGATTATATCATAAAATCGCTACAAAACAAGTTGCGCGAGCAAGCACTGCCACCTGATGCAGCTCTTGCCTACCTCAAGCAGATCCTGCGAGATATGCTCAATGCCCCCCTCCATAAATCATCTTATCAAGCCACCTTTGCACCAGAAAAAGAAACTTTCAATATCTGGTTGATTACCGGGGTAAACGGTGCCGGTAAAACTACAACAATTGGCAAAATTGCCCATCTCGCCCAAAAATCTGGCTATAAGTGCCTGATTGGGGCAGCTGATACCTTCCGGGCAGCAGCGGTACAGCAGGTGAAGGTATGGGGTCAGCGGAGTGGGGTGGAAGTGGTAGCCAATCCGGGACAAAATACAGACCCAGCCGCTGTGGTATTTGATGCGATCGCAGCAGCCAAAGCGCGGGGCACAGAATTGCTGCTGGTAGATACCGCAGGCCGTCTCCAGAACAAGAAAAACTTGATGGAGGAACTCAGCAAGATTCGCCGCATCATTGACAAAAAAGCTCCAGAGGCTCACGTTGAATCTCTTCTGGTTTTAGACGCCACCTTGGGTCAAAACGGTCTGCGCCAAGCCCAAGTTTTCTCAGAAGCAGCAAAACTAAGCGGCGTCGTGCTGACTAAACTGGATGGAACTGCCAAGGGTGGCGTTGCCTTAGCAGTAGTGCAGCAATTGGGTCTGCCCATCCGCTTTATTGGTGCCGGTGAAGGCATTGAAGACTTACGTCCCTTCTCCAGCTATGAGTTTATCGAAGCCCTGCTGAGTGGTTAGCCTACAAGAGTTTTGAGTTGTGAATTAAGAATCATAAAGACTATTGGCAGAACAGCTTATTAGCGGTATAATGGCGGCTCTAATACCTAATTTCAGATTTCAGATTTAAGATTTAAGATTTAAAATTCAAACAAATTTGAAATCTTAAATCTGATATTCTTCGTTAGCCTTGCACAGGCTCTAATACCTAATTTAAGATTTAAGATTTAAAATTCAAACAAATCTAAAATCTGAAATCTGAAATTCTTCCTATGCTTGATTAATTACTCTTAACCGCCGAGCCAATGACTGCTGTGCCCCTGCCAAGACCTTCCTCTCAATCGTCTGACGACCATAGCGACGCCTCTGGCGAAGTCACACCAGTCTTTGCCCTCAAAGAACTGGTGGCGCGTTTGCATCGGGAACAACACAAAATTCAAGATTTGTTAAGTTCATTAGGGTTTGCACTGCGAAGTTTTAACAATCTAAATCAGTTTTTGGAATTGATCCCGTTGATGGCAACGCGAGTCACAGATGCCGACGGGAGTGCCTTAGTGCTTCTAAAACAGAACGGTCAAGTTAGACTAGAGCAGCTGCATTGCCAAGGTAATCTTCGAGGTGCCGATATACGGAAGGCGATAGAAACAGCAACTAATAAGCTTCGAGAAACCAGCCTAAAAACATCACCGCAGACACCCGCAGTGCTTGCACAGTTTGACCGGAAGGAAACATCCACCCAAGAGAGAGGACTGGCTATTCTTGATGAGCAGGTGACCCAGTACTTAGGGCCAGATATACATTTGTTCGGGACGGCAATTTTAATCAAGCAAGTGGAGAGGGGGCGTTTGTATGTTTTCAGTCGAGATCCCGAATACACTTGGACGGAAACGCGACAGAAGTTAGTTCGGTTAGTAGCAGATCAAACAGGGGTAGCGATCGCAAACGATGAACTGACGGTAGAATTACGCAAGAAGGAACGCCTCGATCGCGAACTCGAAATTGGTGCCGAAATCCAACAAAGATTGCTCCCCCGCCAGTGTCCTAAAATTCCTGGCATCGAACTAGCCGCTCGCTGTCAACCTGCCAACCGCGTGGGCGGAGACTACTACGACTTTATCCCCACATCGCCTCACCACCAGGGAAGCTTTGATAAGGACGAGCAGAGGGAGACAGAAGCACAGAAGCAGAAGAAACTACCCACTCAAGAGTCTCTAGTCTCCAATCAAGAGTCTCCAGATGGACGTTGGGCTATAGTCATAGGAGATGTGATGGGCAAAGGCGTCCCGGCTGGGCTGCTGATGACCATGACTAGGGGAATGCTACGGGCAGAAGTTCTAAACGGTCACTCTCCATCTCGCATCCTGCAACATCTCAATCAGGTTATGTATGCCGATCTGGAAAATTCCCATCGGTTTGTGACCCTATTTTACTCAGAATATAATCTTCAAACTCGTATCCTTTATTACAGCAATGCTGCCCACAATCCTCCATTCTTGTGGCAGGCATCAACGCGATCGGTTAAGCGTTTAGATACCTTGGGTATGCTGATTGGCTTGGATGCCAATTCCCAGTATGAGGAGGGTCAGGTGCAGTTGGCTCTTGGCGATACTTTAATTTACTATACAGATGGGTTTACAGAAGCGGCTAACGATCGTGGAGAGCGCTTCGATGAGGAAAACTTGCTCCGCGCTTTTGAGCGAGCCTGTCAGCATTGTCAGGGTTCCCAAACAATTCTAGATTACCTTTTTGAGCAAGTTCAGCAATTTATTGGGCCAGGAAATCGCAATGGGGACGACATGACACTCGTGGTAATGCAAATTGTTCCACCTGCTAATAGCTGAGTGGGTATTGTCTTATTTGTGCCATAATCTCTGATTTAGAAGGTGGGCTCAGTACCTAATAACCAAAACTCCATTTGCGTGAGGAAAGAATAACGATGGTCGTTAATGCAATTCAAGCAATGACCAATTGGTGGGCTACCCAGGCTCATTCGATGGATTCTGTGTCGGTGTTACTATCCAAGCTGCCGCTCTCGGTGACATTGTTCGCTCAACAAGTCAGCGACCCGGATCTTGTCGGACAAGTGCAAAGAGCTTGGGGTTATTTCATTCAGTCAGGCCAAATCTGGGCGCTGGTAGTGGGGGTGATTGTGGGCTACTTTATTCGAGGGATGGTATAAAGTTACCTCACCTCTGCTCAAAGGCAAAAGAACTCATCCTAAATTCGCTACTTTTTACCTGACAAACACGGCTAGTCCTAGAAAAAAGAGGAAAAGTTGGATACCGAACTCACTCAACAACCCGCTGGCGATCCTACAGCCAAAACCTGGAGCCAGAGGTTTGAATCGGCACTACACCCGGCGATCGCTCGTTTCAATGCTAGTATCGGTTTTGACATAGAACTGATTGAGTACGACATCACTGGCTCCCAAGCGCACGGTAAAATGCTGGCTCGCACGGGCATCATCTCTCCTGAAGATGGCGAACAGCTGGTCGCTGGTTTAGAACAGATTCGTCAAGAATACCGTCAAGGGGAATTCCAACCAGGTATAGATGCTGAGGATGTCCACTTTGCCGTGGAGCGTCGCCTCACGGAAATTGTGGGTGATGTTGGTAAAAAGTTACACACGGCCCGCTCGCGCAATGACCAGGTGGGAACAGACACGCGGCTTTATCTACGCGATCGCATTAACCAAATCCGCAGCCAGTTGCGGGAATTTCAAACCGTGCTGATCGACATCGCAGCGGTGAACGTCGAAACTTTGATTCCCGGCTACACTCATCTGCAACGCGCTCAGCCGGTTAGTTTAGCTCATCACCTCCTAGCCTACTTTGAAATGCTACAGAGGGACTACGAGCGATTGGGCGAAATCCAAAAGCGCGTAAATATATCACCTTTGGGCTGTGGGGCACTAGCGGGTACTACCTTCCCGATCGATCGACATTACACTGCTAAAGAGTTGCATTTTGATGGCGTTTATGGTAATAGCTTGGACGGAGTGAGCGATCGCGACTTTGCGATCGAATTCCTCTGCGCCGCCAGCCTAATTATGGTTCACCTCAGCCGCATGAGCGAAGAAATGATCCTTTGGGCATCCCAGGAATTCGGTTTTATCACCCTAAAAGATAGCTGTGCTACTGGTTCGAGCATCATGCCCCAAAAGAAAAACCCCGACGTTCCAGAACTGGTGCGGGGAAAAGCGGGGCGGGTTTTTGGTCATCTGCAAGCTATGCTGGTGTTGATGAAAGGGCTTCCCCTGGCTTACAACAAAGACCTGCAAGAAGACAAAGAAGCCCTTTTTGATAGCGTTAAGACGGTTAACGCTTGCCTGGAAGCTATGACTATCCTCCTGCGGGAAGGACTGGAATTTAAGACCGATCGCCTCAGAGAAGCTGTTTCAGAAGACTTTTCCAATGCCACAGATGTGGCAGATTACCTAGCAGCACGAGGTGTACCTTTCCGCGAAGCTTATAACTTGGTGGGTAAAGTCGTGAAAACCTGCCTCGCCGGGGGTAAATTGCTTAAGGATCTTACTTTAGAAGAATGGAAAGCATTGCACCCAAGCTTCGAGGCAGATATTTATGAAGCGATCGCACCCCAGCGAGTAGTAGCAGCCCGCAATAGTTATGGCGGTACTGGCTTCGACCAAGTAAAGCAAGCAATTCAAACAGCTAAGTCTCGACTCGCCTTAACCTGAGATGCTTTGACACTCCCACCCCTGAAGGGGATGGGATTCTTAAGATATTTCTATCTTAATACCCCTATTACTAGGGTTCTTGGGCGCAATCCTTTTGCCAAAAATGGCGGGTCTGCTATCCTTGCCTTTCAGCAAGCTCCTCAAGCGTAACTTCCCCTCAGTCCGAGGGCAGGTTTTAATGTCTTGTACTGACAACTGAATTGTAACGCAATAAGTAGTGGGAGACAATTAATTACACAAAATTTTGGCTACAAGCCTTACCCAGTAAAGAACCAATATTGTAATTAATTCTGTCCGATTACTTAGAGCCAAAATTGGGGATTCAAAGCGGCTCAAGCCGCAGCGCCTATCCCAACCCCTCTTATGGGTGGGCTTGCGGCGCGGTCAAATTCTGTCATCGCCACAAAATTCACGCCCTAACCGAATCTAATCAATAGATAAGGTGTGGGGCTTCTTTTAGATCGAGCTAAAACTGCCGTTGATCGTCTTTCTCACCGTCATCATCTTGAGCATCAGTTGAACCTTGATTATTCTTCCCAGTTTTCCAGCGCTGGTTTTTGGAGAAACGACCTGTACTCTGATGTTTGCGAAACTTGCGAGCGTAGGCTTTATTGCGCTGCGCCTTTTCTTTTTTGGGGTTGCGGCGCTTGGACATTTTGACCTCATTAATAAACGACACAAAATTACTTTGGGCATTACAGGATTTATTGCCGATGCGATCGGTGCCCAAACACCTGCGCGATGAAATTATCTGAACTCAACCGCTGCTAAAACTTGCAGCGCCGATTCCTTCAGGGAGCGGCGCGGCGACCGCCCAGCGAGAAGCGGTCTAAGAGCCAGATCTAGGTAAGACCCAGATCGTCCTTCTTCGGTTTTGCTTTGTTAACTCGCAATTGACGGCCCATCAATTCTGCACCAT
Source organism: Argonema galeatum A003/A1 (assembly GCF_023333595.1). Taxonomy (GTDB): domain Bacteria; phylum Cyanobacteriota; class Cyanobacteriia; order Cyanobacteriales; family Aerosakkonemataceae; genus Argonema; species Argonema galeatum. The sequence continues at coordinate 45,015 of NZ_JAIQZM010000041.1, read as the reverse complement.
CAAGGGCAGATATAGCTGAGTCTTCGTCATCTGGTTTAACCATTGCCACGAAACGAAAGCCACGGGCTTTACCTGTAGAGACTTCTAAGAAACTAAAGCTTCTAGAAACTTCTCAAAACGTACCGTGACAAAGCGAATCCAAAAGTAGAATTCCACAACCAAAAGCCTTTGGCGGTGGAATATCTGCCTTCAGGTGGATGAAAAAACATCAAACTGAGTAACCAAGCCTCAAGGCAGCAGGCCGCTACTGACGTAACCGACATTGTATGCGTTCTGTAGATCATAACAGCCTGCGGCCAAAAATCAAAAAGCTTCACCGAGGGATTTCCACGATCCAGATCGGAGAATGCCCAAAAAGGGAAGTGATAGGCCGGGTGCAGTATAATCAACCGGAAACGATCTAACAGAAAAAGCATTTTTTGATGCTTCAGCTGACAAACTATCGTGGACAGTCCAAGTTCCTTCCAGTTTTGCCGCCACCTACCGTGCCTATGCTTCGATTATGGCAGTTTATCCAAACTGTGTTAGGTATTTTGTTTCACCATCCGATCGCCGGGACGACAATCATCCCGATTTTGCCGGATGGTCGAATTGTGCTGATTCGCCGCCGCGATACCGGACAGTGGGGTTTACCGGGCGGCATTGTAAATTGGGGTGAAGACATTCCGCTGACAGTAGAACGAGAGTTGGCTGAGGAAACAGGTCTGGAACTGGTAAAAATCCGCCGCTTGGTCGGTGTTTATTCAGCACCCGATCGCGACCCCAGAGTTCATTCCATTTCCGTAGTGGTGGAAGTAGAAGCGCAGGGAACTATGGAGGTTCGGGATACGCTAGAAATCAGTGAAGTCCAGGCTTTTGCGATCGAGTCTCTGCCAAAAGGTCACCTCAGCCACGACCACGATCGACAGTTAAAAGATTATCTTGACGGTGTAACAACCATAGCTTAGGCTGAACCTTGGTTTTGGCTCTTTTCACTCTGATGGTTGTTTGTTTGGAATACCAGACTAAAATAAGCAAGTCAAATGCCACTGTCTAACTGAATAATAAATCAGCATGACTCTACCCTTACGCAATTCCCGGCTGAAGTTGTCTTGCGGGAAAATTTTCTGGCGTGAAGTTGGTAAAGGGCCAACTTTGGTGTTTCTACACGGTTCTTGGAGTGATGGCAATCAGTGGCTACCAGTAATTGAGCGTTTGAGTCTGGAATACCATTGCTTAGCACCAGATTTACTGGGGTTTGGGGAATCGGAACAACCGGATGTTCACTATTCGATCGAGCTACAGCTAGAGTTTCTGGCTGAGTACTTGAAGGCGTTGAACTTACAACGGGTTTATTTAGTCGGTCACTCGCTTGGGGGCTGGATTGCTGCCAGCTATGCTCTGAAATATATGGATTGCGTTGGCGGGCTAGTGCTGCTGGCACCTGAAGGAGTGAAAGTTGAGGGGGTGAGAAGAAACTGGTGGTGGGCGCGGTGGTTGATGGAACGTGAAAAGTTAGTGTCTTGGTTGTTGCGATCGATCCCGACTCTGGGAAAATTGGCAAAATACAAGTTTCTTGGTTGGGTAGAGAAAATTAGGCATTTACTAAACCCCTTGCAACAAATGCTGGAATCACCGGCAGCCTGCCAGCTACTCTTCCAACGACGTAGCTCAGAAATTGAAGCCGAGTTATTGCAAGAACGATTGCCTTGGCTGAAAATTCCTGTTTTGATCTTGCAAAGCGAGCAAGACAATCCCACAGCTTTAGCCCTCAATCAAGCCTACGCCAAGCTTGCTCCCGAAGCGCAGCTAAAGTTGCTCTCTGAAGGCTCAAATGATTTACCCGAACAACTAGCCGATGAGGTGGCGAAGTATATTCGTCAATTTGTCATTAGTCATTAGTCATTAGCAATGACGATCGATCGCATTCCCCAAAAGATTAGGTGGGGGTCAACAGTCACTTTCGCAGCTAAGAGCGGAAATAAAGCTTGCAGATAGGAGAGAATAGACGTGCTTGAGCCTCCTGTCAAAACAATCCGACTTTCTGGAAACTCTTGCCCCCAAGCCTCCATAAAATCGGCTATTCCAGCTAAAACCGTGTGAATTATACCGCTCTGAATAGCTGATGTTGTATTTAGCGACCATCGTGGCGGTAAAGTTGCAGGTAACTCAATTTCCGGCAGGGCAGCTGTTCCTTGAGCTAAAGACTTTACCTGCAACGTCAATCCAGGTAAAATCGCCCCACCGACCAGCTGCCCAGCCCCATCTGCACCCGTGAAGGTAAAGGCTGTACCGGCATCCATCACCAGTATCGGCCAACCAAAAGTTTTTCCAGCACCCAACACAGCTAAAGCGCGATCGATTCCCAGTGTGGAATAAACTCCAAGCAGTGGCACTTGGTCTAAGCTAATCACGCGAACTTCTGGGTAAAAGAGCCAAAGCGCTGTCTGTTCGGGAACCACAGAAGCCAAATAAAGAGGCGGGGAGGGGGAGTGGCAGAGAGGGGGAGATAATAAAAGCGGCGAATTCTCCGATTCCCCAAGATGATTGCTATCCCACGTTTCCTCAAGGATTCCGTCAGCAAACAAAGCCCAGTGTAGCCTTGTATTGCCGATCGCCAATGCTAACCATAAATTTTTTTGCGGTTGCACAACTTTTGTTTTTCTTAGCTTAACTATAGGTTTTTCAATAAATCGTTACAATTTATTCATGTAACAATAAAGTCAGACAAAAACCTGTGGGTTGTCAAGAAGGAGACTAGATATGGTAGCGCTCACCGAAAGAACCCAAAAGCGGCTGACAATGCAGACGATCGAGATTGCGCCCGAAACGACAGCGATTCGATCGCTAGACTGGGATCGCGATCGCTTCGACATCGAATTTGGGCTGCAAAACGGCACCACATATAATTCATTTCTAATTCGAGGCGAGCAAACTGCTTTAGTTGACACTTCCCACGCCAAGTTTCGCCAACAGTATCTAGACACCCTTGCAGGTCTGATCGACCCAGCAGAGATAGATTATTTAATTATCAGCCACACCGAACCAGACCACAGCGGTTTAGTCAAAGATATGCTGGAACTGGCTCCTGAAGTCACTGTGGTAGGGTCAAAGGTGGCAATCCAGTTTTTAGAGGATTTGGTACACAGTCCGTTTAAGCGGCGGATAATCAAAAATGGCGACAAGCTGGATCTAGGTAAAGGTCACGAATTAGAATTTGTGATTGCACCAAATTTACACTGGCCCGATACCAGCTTCAGCTTCGATCGTAAAACCAGTATCCTCTTTACCTGCGATGCCTTTGGGATGCACTACTGTTCCGATCGCACTTTTGATGAGGATTTGGCAGCGATTAATGAAGATTTCCGCTATTATTACGACTGCCTGATGGGGCCAAATGCCCGTTCTGTGCTATCTGCCTTAAAGCGGATGGGGGAATTGCCAGAAATAGGTACGATCGCCACAGGTCATGGCCCCCTGTTGCGCTACCACGTTGAAGAACTCACGGGTCGCTACCGGCGGTGGAGTCAAGCGCAAACTAAAGCAGAGACAAATGTAGCCGTATTTTATATTTCAGATTACGGATACAGCGATCCTCTCTCCCAAGCGATCTCTCACGGGATCACCAAAACTGGCGTCGCCGTAGAAATGATGGATTTGAGGACAGCAGATCCCCAGGAAGTGCGCGAATTAGTGGATACCGCTACTGGTTTAATCATTGGTGGGATACCCACATCAAATCAAAATGCCCAAACAGGATTAAGTACCATTTTAGCTGCTGCCAAATCGAAGCAATCGATCGGGCTGTTTGAGTCTGGCGGTGGAGATGATGAGTCAGTTTATCCCCTGCGGAATAAGTTTAAGGAATTGGGACTAACAGAAGTATTCCCAGCTATTTTGGTCAAAGAAACGCCAAATGATGCAACTTATCAGTTGTGTGATGAAGCGGGGACAGATATGGGCCAATGGCTGAGTCGCGATCGCACCGTCAAGCAAATGAAATCCCTTGATAACGATCTCGACAAAGCTTTGGGAAGGATTAGCGGCGGATTATACATCATTACTGCTCAAAAAGGCAATGTCAGCGGTGCTATGCTTGCTTCTTGGGTCGCTCAAGCCAGTTTCAAACCCTTGGGTGTTACGATTGCGGTAGCAAAAGACCGAGCGATCGAATCCCTGATGCACACAGGCGACAAGTTTGTGCTGAATGTGCTGGAAGAAGGAAATTATCAAGCGCTGATGAGACATTTCCTCAAGCGCTTCCCACCAGGGGCCGATCGCTTTGCAGGTATAAAAACTCAACCCGATAGCAATGGTTGCCCGATTTTAACAGATGCTTTGGCTTACTTGGAATGCCAAGTTGCCAGTCGGATGGAATTGAGCGATCACTACATCGTGTACGCGACAATAGACGTAGGACGAGTTTCCAAGACAGAAGCTTTGGCTGCTGTTCACCATCGGAAAGTAGGCAATCACTACTAAGTAATAAAAAAGGACACAAAGATAGTAGTTTCCTTTGTGTCCTTTTTTAGATTTAGTTTTCTCTTAACTATCAACTAGAAAAGGGATAAATTTACATTTTTAGAATTAAAGACGCCAAATTAAATGCAATAAATAAGATAAATTGATTGTTCAAAGCTTGAATTATAAGCAAAATTAAATAGACTATCAACTATAAATAAGCGGATGGAAAAAGATGCAATATCTGAATCAAATGATAATTTATTTACCTAGCCTAGAGAAACAAGCAATAGTTTCTATGTTGGGTGAAAACAATAACCGCTTACTACATGAAGACTAAACTTATTAAGTGGCAATGGGTTATTATAAAAAATGACCAATTACCAATTACCAATTACCAAACCTATGCAAGAAACTAAAAAACGAGATGTTCAAGTAATACCGATCGGTGCAGATACATTAATCCTGCGCTCCCGCACCTGGGATCGGCTTAAGTTTGAAGTTGAATACTCTTTGCAAAAAGGGACAACAGCGAATTCCTATGTCATTCAGGGAGAAAAAACTGCCCTAATTGACCCTCCGGGTGAATCATTTACGGCGATTTATTTGGAAGCCGTACAAAAACGCCTCGCTCTCAAAAAAGTAGATTATGTAATTTTAGGGCACGTCAATCCCAACCGTTCAGTAACACTAAAAGCGTTGCTAGAATTAGCGCCTCAAATTACTTTTGTTACCTCTAATCCAGGTGCGATCGCACTCCGTTCCACCCTGCAAAACGACGATTTAAACATTATCGTCATTCGAGCGGAAGAAACCTTAGACTTAGGTAAAGGTCATCAACTGCGCTTCATTCCCACTCCTACCCCTCGGTGGCCAGATTCCCTTTGCACCTACGATCCGCTCACACAAATCCTATATACCGATAAACTATTCGGAACACATATTTGTGGCGATCAAGTATTTGATGAAGGCTGGACAAACCTATCAGAAGATCGGCGCTTTTATTATGATTGCCTTCACGCTTCCCAGGCAAAACAGGTAGAAACAGCACTCGATAAACTGGCAGATTTAACAGTAAAATTATACGCAGTTTCTCATGGCCCGTTGGTGCGTTACAGCCTGAAAGAACTAACTCAGTTTTATCGAGAATGGAACCAGCTGCAAAAGAATCAAGACATTACAATTACCTTAATTTATGCTTCCGCTTATGGCAACACAGCCACCTTAGCGCAAGCAATTGCTAAAGGTATTACCAAAGCAGGAGTTGCTGTAGAATCAATTAACTGCGAATTTACCGAACCAGCAGAAATTCAAGCAGCAATTGAAAAATCATCTGGTTTTATTATTGGTTCTCCTACCCTTGGCGGTCACGCACCCACCCAAATTCAAACCGCATTAGGAATTGTGCTATCCACAGCACCAAAAACTCAGTTAGCTGGTGTATTTGGTTCTTATGGTTGGAGTGGCGAAGCTGTTGATTTAATTGAAGGCAAATTAAGAGATGCTGGTTATCGTTTTGGATTTGAACCAATCCGCGCCAAATTCAAACCTACCGATGTAATATTACAACAGTGCAAAGAAGCGGGAACTGATTTTGCACAAACTTTGAAAAAAGCTAAAAAAGCTGCTACTCCCAGACAACGAGTTAGCGATTCCCAAACCGATCGTACAGAACAAGCGATGGGACGAGTTATTGGTTCCCTTTGCGTGCTAACAGCTAAGCGAGGAGAGATTTCTAGCGCTATGTTAGCATCTTGGGTTTCTCAAGCAACTTTTAATCCTCCAGGTCTTACTGTTGCTGTTGCTAAAGACCGTGCTGTTGAGTCTTTAACTCATACAGGAGATAAATTTGTTTTGAATATTTTGCAAGAGGGGAAGGAATTGCGGAAGCATTTCTTAAAACCCTTTAGTCCTGCTGAAGACAGATTTGCTGGGATATCCACTCAAGAAGCTAGTAATGGCTGTTACATTTTAAATGACGCTCTTGCTTATCTGGAATGTACCGTCCAAAACCGCATGGAATCTGGCGACCACTGGGTAGTATATGCAAGCATTGAAAACGGCAAAGTGCTACATCCAGATGGTGTGACTGCTGTCCATTATCGCAAATCTGGTAGCCATTATTAATTTTAAATTTTAGATTTCAGATTTTAGATTAAATTCTGAAATCTGAAATCTGAAATCTAAAATTAATAAATTCGTTTTTCCAAATACTGACCGATCATTAACTGCTCACCAGCGCGAGAAATGATGCTTTGCCTCGTGCGGTAGTTTGTACCGATTAGTTTTAATTCTTCCTCAAACACAGATCCGTTGTACTCCGTCCGCAAACACAATGTTTTGGGATTGGGGAAGTAGTATTCGGCGGTGACTGGTTTGGATGTGGCAAAACCGCGATCGCGATACAGTGTTGTTCCCAATGCTCCAAACAGCGTAGAACCCTTAGATTCTTTGCGTTCTGTCACGGAATCTTTGCTTTCCCAACTGACTTTAGCCCCACAATTTAAACACGCTTCATCACTTAAACCATGCAGCTGTGCCAATTGGCGCAGTTCTTCACTTGCTCTTTCCAAAAATTCAATTGCGATGATACTTACCATTTCTTTGGTTTCTCCCTCCGGCAGGGTATAGTAGCGTCGTTCAGAACGCCATTTGCCTTCCGATTCCCGGAAAAAGGCTGCAATTAAGGATTCTTCAGCTGTTTGGGAAATGCGTAGTAGTGATGTCACAGAAACCAGTCCTTGTGGAAAGTAATTTAAACTGCGTGTCAAGGTCGCCCAGTACTTCGCAATTTTTTCTTTTCGTGAAGTATCTTAGAAATAACTCTCAGCTTCAGTATCCTGCAATACAGATTTTCTACTTGCTGGGATTGATATTAGACGCGATCGGGCGCTACTGCATCCTATTACCACATTGCACCACCAGAATCGGGAACGGTTTCCCCCTAAAGAGGCATTTTCCGTAATTGACAATATCACCTAAGTGTGAATTTACTCTGACTAAGAGATGCGACACGGGGCTTGAAACACACCAATCATCAATAATCTTAATCAATCAAAACTAACTTGCGAACTAAGGGCTTTTTACTTTGTTGAGCTAATAAAGCTGATTTTGCCAATAGCTTCCAAGCTGGCATAGATAATACAGATGGAAAAGCAATTTTAATCGCACTAATAAACTTTCCTTGTTTGCAAGCAGTCCAGCTACATCGCAGTCGTAGATAAGCTCGAAAATTCTGAAAATCTGGCATACTATAGCGGTATTCATTACCGACCATAGCATACAGCTTTGCCATTATCCAGATGTTAGTATACATCCGCTTTTGCAGCGAATAATATTGGGTTTGACGGGATAATATTGCCGCTCCCAAAAGCCGCCAAGCTAGTAGGGAAAAACCCGATGGAAAGCAGAGTTTTAGCAAAATAAAAAACTTTCTTTGTTTGAGAGCAACCAAAGCCCAATGCAGTTTTAGATAGGAGTGAATAACGTGACGTTCGGGAAGGATTGAGCGTTGCTTTTCGCTGACTAAAGTATAGATCTTATCCTTCATCAAAATATTGATATCAAGCCGCTTTTCTAAAGTGGATTTTTGATTGTAACCCCCAAGCCAAATCGTGCGATAGGCAAGGCACTGATTAATGAATATGGCATCGCCAAATTGAGCAATTCGTATCCAAGAGTCAATATCATCACAGACATCTAAGTTAGTATCCCAACCACCAGATTTGAGAAAAGCATCACGGCTGAAAGCCACTTGAATTGGGGTGCCGAAAGGAACCATCTCCATGAGCATTCCATAATGGATATCTTCTTGAGGAATATAGAAAACTTTGCCCGGGCCAGTTTTGCGCGATCGGCTAATTTCGACTTGTTTGATATCGACTTGAGCTGCTTGAGTTGAGCAGATTACGGCTTGGGGACGCAGCGCTAGAGCTCGCGTCATCTCCTCGATGCAGTTGGGGGCCAGATAATCATCATCATCCACTGGCTTGATCCAATCTCCACTCGCCACATTCACTGCCGCATTCATGGTTGCTGCATGACCCATGTTACATTGATTGCGATGGTAGACGATGCTAGAGCCTAAACTGCGGATATACTCTTCCGTCTCATCCGAGGAACAGTCATCAGCCACCACCACTTCGCAGGGGACAGTTTGTGAAAGAGCAGAATCAATCGCCCGTTTCAGCAAAGACAAACGGTTGTAGGTCGTGATCGCAATACTGAATTTAATTTGGGCCATCGGTAAACGCCCCAGCTATAAAGCTTAGGGGGGGTAAAAAACTGGAAGAGGGTTAGACCCATTTTCCAGCATTCTTACAGAATACGATCGACAAAGTTACGAGCGTCAACTGTCTAAAGAAAGAATAAATGCAAGCACAGGAATACTCTTACCTAACTCCAAAAATTTCAGGAGTAAAGCTACCGTGCAGACCATAAGGGATATGATGTTTTAGGTGCAGTCGAGCCACTGGCTCTTGATTCAAGTCACGAGCATTTAAAATTACCACATCGGAACGATCGCAAATCGAGTCATAAACTACAGTTAGCAACCAACCATCATCTTCGTTATCAGCATTTGACCTTGGCACAAAAATCGGTTCGCTGACAAAGCCTTGTGGTGCTGCACTCCATAGTTGTCTCTCACTAGAAGTCAGGTCAATTTTTAGTATCGCCTGTAGGGGCGCATTTCCCCCATCTGCATGAGCTGCCCCTAGATAAAGATAACGATAAGGCTGCCCTACTTTTGCCGGATGAACAGAAGGAAATTCGCAGCAACGGCTTTCTAAAATCTGACTCCCCACAGTTTTATTTTCGGGTTTCAATTCAAATCGCCACAACTGCCCAGGGGAGAGAGTTTCAAAATCTGTCTGACGGTAATCTGAATTAGGTTCGACCTTCGGTAAAGACTCATAGCAAATCGAGTCAATATAAATTTTATTGTCCTGCTCAAAGGCATTTGCGTGATGGAAAACAAAACCAGACTGAGTTTCAAAAATCTGCACCTGGCGATTTTGGATTAAAGAATCTTCGACATTAGTATGGCGAGGAATGATGATAATGCGGGTGGGTTCGCCAGGACGGAACTTGACGCACTCGCCTGCACCTTGCCAACCCATTATAAAAGGTAGGGGATTGAAAGTTACTGGATTTTGAAAGAAGATGCAATAGTTTGGCGTAATAGCAAAATCGTGGATGAAGGCGAAACCAGGAACTGAATGGGTGTGTCGCTGTACAACTTTACCAGTTTCGTCTAGCTCATAGATAGTTATAGTTGTGGAAAGACCGGGTTTGATGGCAAAGTTGACCAATCTGTTTCTGTCAATGCGTGGATGGGCAGCAAAAGCGTCACCGGGCTGCAATACTCCATCCAGGTAGTCTATTCCTAGCGTTTCTAGCGTATGGGGATCTAGGCGATGAGGTTCGGCTGCTTCCCACAATGCTAATAGTTTGCCACCCCAGTAGATAACTTGAGTATTTGCAATATTTTTCAGCTTGAAATCGAAGAGATTGGCTAACCAGCCACCGGGTTTTTGGGTGCCAAAAACGCCGCGATAAAGAAATTTTCCGGCTTTTTCTTCTTCCACAAAGCCAGCTGTGCGGACGTAACGGTTGCGAAAGTGGGCGCGACCGTTTTGAAATGCGATCGCACAAATCATCCCATCGCCATCAAAGGGATGCTGCACGCGGTGACCGTTGCGATCGAATAAACCTGGGCCGTTACGAAATAGCGTACCTTGTAGCTCCCCTGGAATTTGTCCTTCTACATCATCAATCCAATAATCCAACTCTTCTTTGAGAGATTGATATCCTCCTTGCCAATCTTCACGATTGTATGACTTGACTGGAAATGTAGAGGCGTGTTCGTAAAGTTCAAAAGTCTGCATAGGTCGTAATTTGTCAGTTGTCAGTTGTTAGTTGTCAGTCTTCTGTTATGAGTTGTTTTTCCTTTGCCGCTGAATGGTGACCGTTAACTATTGACAACTCAGATATCAAGTCCGGTAAGAAAGGTTGCCCCGCACGATCGGAATCCGGCGGTTTTAGTTGAATCTGTGTTTGCAGGTCTGCCTCTGCTAGCAAACCCAGGAACGGCAATGGCAACAGGGTGGTGAGATTGGTAATGAGAACCAACAACCAGAGGGCGTCAAAGTTGGTTGCGGTAATTCCCAACCAGTACATCAAGACTGCTCCAAATTGAGAGGAGAGAAGCGATGCCAAATTTGTCACTGACATCAGGAGAGCAAATAGTGTGGCTTCCACACCGGGTGGGCAAAGCCGCGCCGACAGCACCAAGATGGGCATATAGGCAATTTGTCCCATAACGGTGAGGATAAGGCTGTCTCCTATACTGAACCAGCGATCGTCAATTCCCAAGCTGCGGTTGGTGTGGGTAACAAGCAAAAGCACGGTCATGCCCAAGATTGTAGAGAGAACGATCGTCCAACCGAAAATTGTCCGAAAGGGTATTGTTTTCAAGAAACGCTGGAACAGCCATACGCCAACGAGAGATGCCAAACTCGTTACCAGGCGCACTCTTCCCAGAAATTCTGGTTCAAATTTCAGCTCGTTGGTGGTGAAGAAGAAGAAGGCGACATCAGCTGATGGGGTGGCTTGCAAAATGAACAGAAATACTGTAGGCATCCAAATTGCTTTCTGGCTGAGAGCTTTCCGTAATTTGTCTACTTGGTTCCCGACATTGGAGACATGAGGAGACTGACTCGCTGGTTCTTCCGCAATCAACCAGGCGATCGCAGACACAATTAGCGGGAAAGTGGCAGTAATGCCAAATATAGTGTGGGTACTGAAATGCTCTAACAAAAATCCACTTAAGTAGGCAGTTATAAAACCTCCAAGCGCTGTGGTAGCCCAGGCAAGGGATTGCAGCGAGCCTGCTTTGCTTAGAGTCTCTTCTCTTGCTCGTTCTACGATTAGCGAGTCGGCAATTACGTCACTTACCATCGAAGAAAGGGAACTGAGGGCGATCGCAACTGTCGCCGCCCAAGTACTGTGAACCACAGTTGCCAGACTCACCCAAGCAGCCGATCCCAGTAACCCGGCCAAAACTAGGTAAGGACGCCGCCGATATCCAAATATCGGCAGTCCATCCGACATAAAGCCAAACAGCGGTTTGACTACCCAGGGGAGGGCGGCTATTCCCATCAAAACTGAAACTTCCGCCGGACTCAGCCCCAATTCATCTTTGAGGAAGAAGCTGATGGCTAGCCGTGCCAACCCTAAAATCCCCATCACTAGGTAAACCAGTAAAATGGCGATTAGATCGCGACTTGGTTCTACACCAAAAAAAACTCTTTTTGTCAAGAATTCTTTGAACCAGGACTTGCCAGAGGGAGAAATAAGCATTGATAAAGGTTAAAAAACGTTAAGAATTATGACTCTTATAACATATATACCTTGGTGGCCGACGCCTGTCTCTGGGCCGATCGAACAAGCGATCGGGCCAGACTACCCTTTGAAAGAAGGTTTTTGCGCTATCTGCGAGTAAGTATTGATAGTCTGAGAATATCTAAAAATCGACCTGCTACATACCAGATAAAGCAACTACCTGATGCAATTCCCTAACTACTTTCCCGAAAATTGTCCACCCAAGACTGCCAAAGAAGCATCAGGCACGGTGTACTACCTTGTCAGAAACGATCCTCCAACTCCTGATGATTTTCTCTCAAAGCGTCAGAAGAATCCTAACAAGAGGTTTCCGAAGGACGAGAAGGAATGTCAATCCTGTGGAATTTCTGTTTACACTGAAATAGAGGACATCCTAAATTTACGTCAAATATATCCAGATTTGGGAAATTTAAAAGTTGCTGTGAGTAATTTGACTCCCAAATTAGGAGTGATACAGCCTAGTCCATCCAATAATAGTCCGTCTCACCATACTTTGTGGCTGGCAATTGGTGCTGAGCCTTGGACTCTATTCCAAGTTATCGATATCACTGTATGAGGTATGAGCATGAGTTTTCTTTTAGAGTATAGTAGTTTGGAACTTCTGGAAACAATTAAAGAATACGATTACTTTAACCGAGCGCTACTATTTTCTTGTCGCAATTCAGCCGGAGAAATATTCCTAGCTGTTTGGGTGCATGAAACAGAAGATTTTGAACTGTATCTTTGCGTTCCAATTTCCCAGCAAAGACTTACAGAGGTAGAAACGGGAGCGCTTGATGTAAGAGATGCTTTCAAGAAAGCAGAATTAGGCTTGGTTTATGAAGTAAAAATTCCTCATGAAAATAGCCCTGATATGATTGAAACTATTCCTTGTGAAAAACTCCGTGAGGAGTGCTTACCTAAAGCTGGGTATCTTCTCAAATCTGACGCTAAAACTCCTCCTGTTTTAACAAAGTGATGCTTAAATGAGCGATCGCTTCCTGACGCCCTAGCCCCTGTTTAGATTCTATAAAACTCCCTTAGAACTGGGAATCGTGCTAGCACGGCGCGGATCTATTTCCACCGCCATTCGCATCGCCCTAGCAAACGCCTTAAATGTTGCTTCAATAATGTGGTGGGAATTAATACCATCCAATTGACGAATATGCAGCGTCATCTGGCTATGATTTACCAACGCCACAAAAAATTCCCGTACTAGCTGAGTGTCATAAGTACCAACTCGCTGCGTTGGAATCTCCAAACCATAACTTAAATGAGGGCGTCCCGAAAAGTCTAATGCCACCTGAATTAAAGCTTCATCCAACGGCGCGAGGAAATTACCAAAACGGACAATGCCTTTGCGATCGCCTAACGCTTTCAAGAGCGCCTGTCCCAATGTAATCCCCACATCTTCATTCGTGTGGTGATCGTCTATTTCCAAATCTCCCGTCGCCTCGACTTGGAGATCGATCAGTCCGTGAGAGGAAATTTGGTGCAGCATATGATCTAAAAACGGAATTCCCGTTTTAGCTATGCAAGCACCTGTACCGTCAAGATTGATAGTCACTTGGACATCGGTTTCGCCAGTAGTTCGTTTAACCGAAGCTGTTCGAGCAGTTAAAATTTGCTCTGAGTGGTGGGGATGTGAAATTTGGCGATCGCGTATTTGCATTGTCAATTCAAATCTAGCTACATTCCCATTATTTCGTACCCAGCATCCACATACAGGATCTGACCTGTAATGCCGCTGGCTAAATCGCTGCAAAGGAAAGCAGCAGCATTCCCCACTTCCGTCTGAGTTACAGTGCGCCGCAGCGGTGCCAACTCTTCAACATGGTGAATCATATCCAGGATACCACCAACAGCTGAAGAAGCCAGAGTGCGGATCGGGCCAGCCGATATCCCATTTACCCTCACATTCTGCGGGCCGAGTTCCGACGCCAGGTAGCGGACATTCATTTCCAAAGCCGCTTTGGCGATCCCCATGACATTGTAGTTGGGAATCACTCGCACCCCACCCAGATAGGTTAAAGTGACGATACTGCCACCTTCGGTCATCAAAGGTTTAGCAGCCCCACTTAGCTGGATCAGCGAGTAAGCGCTAATATCAAGAGCCAGGGAAAATCCTTGCCGCGAAGTTTGGCTAAAATCACCTGATAAATCCTCCTTGTTAGCAAAAGCAAGGCAATGAATCAGGATGTCAAGTTTGCCCCACTTTTCGCGGACAGCCTCAAAGGTAGCTTGAATCTGGGCTTCATCCTGGACGTTACAGGGCAAAAACAAGCTAGGATTGAGCGGTTCTACCAGTTCCGCCACTTTCTTCTCAAATCTACCTTTTTCATCGGGTAGGTAGGTGATGCCAAGATTAGCACCAGCTTTATGGAGTTGTTGGGCAATGCCCCAAGCGATCGAGCGATTGTTGGCAATGCCGGTTACAAGTGCGTTTTTTCCGGTTAAATTCAGCATAGTGGTTCATTATATCGGAGTACGTGCGGCAAAGACAGGCTGCGATCGCACCTTGTACAGTCCCCAATAAATTTTTTTATCGATATATAAAATATTTATTTGGGATTTTGTCATAATTATGTGCTATAGTACACAGAAATTTTATGGCTGCAATGCTACTGCCAGAAGCGAAACTAGAAGAAAACACCAAGCAGTACGAGGCGATTGACAAAGCCAACAAAAACGTTGATTTTTAGAGGAATGAAGCGCTTCAGTACTGGATTAAGGGCAGGAGTTATGCCAGCACGATCTGAACAAAGACAGTGCTGTCTTGTGTCAAACTTTATTCCAAAATGAGAGAAAAAATCTATTGGGTCTGTAGAGAGGTCAAGGAATATGGTGATGATACAAGATAGACCGCTAGCAGTTGTATTTCGTCAAATGGGTAGTGGGGCGTTTCCACCAGTCGTGGAAAACTTTGAAAGAGGCAAAACCATATTTTTCCCAGGCGATCCGGCTGAACGGGTATATTTTCTGCTTAAGGGCGCGGTAAAACTTTCCAGAGTTTATGAAGCAGGAGAAGAAATTACGGTGGCGCTGCTGCGAGAGAATAGCGTTTTTGGCGTCTTGTCGCTGATTACGGGGAATCGGTCTGATCGGTTTTACCATGCAGTTGCTTTCACCCCAGTCGAGCTGCTGTCAGCACCGATAGACCAAGTGGAACAAGCGCTCAAAGAAAATCCTGAGTTATCAATGCTAATGCTGCGGGGTCTTTCTTCTCGGATTCTGCAAACTGAGATGATGATCGAGACGCTGGCGCATCGAGATATGGGTTCCCGATTGGTCAGTTTTCTGCTGATTCTGTGTCGCGACTTTGGGGTTTCCGGCCCAGAAGGGATTACGATCGATCTGAAACTGTCCCATCAAGCGATCGCAGAAGCGATCGGTTCCACCCGCGTCACGGTTACCCGTTTGTTGGGGGATCTGCGGCAAGAAAAAATGATCTCAATCAACAAGAAAAAGATTACCGTCCATAACCCAGTCACCTTAAGTCAACAGTTCACTTAGTGGCCTAAACCCCATACCGTCGTGCATGAACCTGTAAGTCGCACAGCGACGCGCAACTTCAGGAATATTACGGCGAAACGAGTCAGCGCGGTGATAAGATCGAGCAAGTACTGTGGGGTTTAAAACGGGACAAACTTGAAGAGTAAGCTTGTCAACTCAAGCACACTCTGCAAGACCTGGTACTAAAAGCCCAAATGCCGATATTCACACGCAAGATCGGCCCTCAAATCCTATCCTCATAGTGAGGATCGGTAATGTCAATGTAACTGAATATGACCACCGGCTTAATCCTGATTGCGGCAATTTTGGTGTTGGGGGGAGTGATCGCATCGGTGGGCGATCGCATCGGGACGAAAGTCGGTAAAGCAAGGCTGAGCCTATTTAAATTACGTCCCAAAAACACGGCGGTGTTGGTCACCCTCTTGACAGGCAGCCTAATTTCTGGCTCTACGTTGGCGATTTTGTTTGCTGCCAGCGAACAATTACGCACGGGCGTATTTAAACTGGAAACAATTCAGAAAAATCTCAAAAACGCCCGCCAAGAGATAGAACAAACTAAAACTCAGAAAAACCAGGTAGAAGCTGAAAAAAGTCGGGTAGAGGATGAGCTAGCCCAAGCAAAATCAGAGCAGGCAACAGCTCAAAAACGCCTGGATTCGACCAATCAAGCTTTGCAGCTGGTACTGGCGAAGCTAGCCGAAGCCTTCGCCAAACAGGCCCGAACAGAAGCACAACTGAATCAGACTCAGGGCCAGTTGAGCAGAACCGAAAGTCAATTAAATCAAACTCAAGGCCAGTTGAGTCAAACTCAAGACCAGTTGAGTCAAACCAAGGCCGAGTTAGATGGAACTGGGCAGCAATTGAAAACAGTCTCTGGGCAGGCTCAAGAACTTCGTTCAGAAATTCAAAGACTTCAGACGGAACGCCAAGATTTGATCGCCCAGCGCAACCAAGTCAAAGCCCAGATCACCGAACTCAAAAAACAGCTTGACCAGCGGGACGAGAAAATTGCAGCCCGCGATCGCACGATCGATCTCAAAGACGAGAAAATCGCCGTTCAAGACCAAGCGATCGCCCAGCGCGACCAAAAAATTGCCGCTCAAGATCAAACCATTTCTCAGCGAGAACAAGAAATTAACGTGCGCGACCAAAGAATCGCGACGCGAGACCAAGTTATTACACAGCAGGAAAGTCGCCTCAAACAACAGCAAAAACAACTCACAGAACGGGAGCAACTACTCGCCCAAAGAGATACCAAACTTTTAGAGCAAGGTAAAAAACTTTCAGAACGCGAACAAAAACTAAATATTTTACAAAAAGAAGTAGCAACCTTGGAACAAGACTATCAACAACTGTTTCAAGGGAATGTCACCCTGCGTCGCGGCCAAGTTCTTTCGGCGGGTGTTGTTCGCATTGTGGAACCGACCGCCGCTCGTCAAGCAGTCGATCGCCTATTGTTGCAAGCAAATCGAGTGGCTTTAGAACGCACTCGTCCCAGCAACAAGACTTATAAGGAACAAGTGATTTTGATCAGACAAGCTGAAGTGAATAAGTTGATCGCACAGATTGATGACGGTAAAGACTACGTGGTGCGAATTATTTCGGCTGGCAACTACGTCGCCGGAGCAGAATCTCCCGTGCAAGTGTTTGTCGATGTGGCTCCCAATCGCGTTGTATTTCAAGCTGGAGATGTGGTAGCGTCAACTTCTGCCGATCCCGCGACAATGACAGAAGACCAGATTCGGGAACGGCTCGATCTGCTGATTGCAGCTTCTCTATTTCGAGTCCGTCGCGCTGGCATTGTGGCTGATAAAATCCAGATCGGAGACGATCGCATCGAAACTCTGACGCGCTTTTTAGAACAACTGAAACAGTCTAAACAACCAATAGACGTTCAAGTGGTCACATCAGATATCACTTACACGGCTGGGCCAGTCAAAATGGATCTGATCGCCATTCAGGGCGGACAGGTGATCTTTAGGACTTGAGCAGCTAGCTAGTTGCGATCGTTTTTTGCCAAACTGAAGACTAAACTATAGCCGCGCGGCCACAAAAAGCTATGTTTTCTCGTGCTAAGCCTACTCCCGACTCGGATTTGACCCCTGACCAGCCGGTAATCTTGGGCTTCGATCCAGGCCGTCAGAAGTGTGGTTTAGCCGTGATGGCAGTCGATCGCAAACTTCATTACCATCAAGTCATTGCCGCCGAGCAAGCGATCGCCACCATTCAAAGCTTACGTCAAAAGTATCCCATTTCTGTATTAGTAATGGGCGATCAAACTACAGCTAAAACTTGGAAACAGCAACTAACTCAAGACTTACCAGAGCCATTGCGGATAATTTTGGTTGATGAACGCTACAGTACGTTGGAGGCACGCGATCGCTATTGGCAAATGTACCCGCCCAAAGGTCTTTATCGCCTCATACCACAGGGAATGCGACCCCTACCGCGTCCTGTAGATGACATCGTTGCCATCCTCTTGATCGAAAGATACCTAGAACGACTGTTAGGAACTAACAAGTAGGGTAATGAAGTTTAGCCAGTCACGATATTTCTTGGTTTTTTGAACCTAGAAGATTCGCTAAGCATTGCTTGATCGACAAAAACATTAACAACGGCAACGACAAACGCAATTATAAAGATGACAAGAATAATCTTTATAATTTTTAATCCTGTTTAGCAGAAAGAAAACAACGAGCAGTATACCTATTTCAGCAAATATGGTTAAAATATTCATGCACCTGATTTCTTGAAAGAAAATTCCCAGATCGAATATATATTGTCATCGCAACATAGAGAGATTTTTTAAGAGTGTTTTTAGACTTGGGTCTAAAATTCAGCCCGGATCGCAAAAGCATAGTCTCCCCCAGGCTCTAGTTGGTAATCCGACTGTTCCAGAAAACGACCCAGCGGCTCCTGAATTAAAGCTCGTCCCAGGGATGGCTGGACAGACAACTTGCCTTGTCTAAAACACCACTGGAACTGCCAATCATACTCACCCGCCCTTACTTCTCCTTCAATTTTGCCTTGTTGCCAACAGTGTCCGGTAATTCGGACATAGGCAATAGTTTCTGGTAAACGTTTAAAACTCACAATCCCAATGGTGACGTGCTTAAGCCTTCAACTTTCATAGTAAACCCGTCGCGATTCGAGTCAAGATGACTAGGATCGAAGAAGTATCCCAGTGGCGATCGATTGACAAAGCTTTCGCCACTCCCTGTCGATCGCCGGAGGTTACCCTTTGACTGCCAAAATGCCCGATCCTCCTTCTGCTGAAAAGCCTTGCCAAGCTAACCCCGCAAATCCCTCAGATTTAGGGGAACTAGACAGCGCCATTTTCACCTTTGCCGATATTCAGGCAGAACTAAACTACAAACAAGCACAAACTGCCCTGCGAGACATCGTAACTAACCTCGATCTGACGCCCCAGGAAAGAACAGGGCTGGAGCCAGCTATTGAGGAACTAGAGGTGATGCTAGACAAATTAGAACGATCGATCGTCCTGATTGCCGTCTTTGGTATGGTAGGGCGAGGTAAATCTTCTTTGCTCAACGCCTTGGTGGGCGAAAAGGTATTTGAAACTGGCCCAATTCACGGCGTCACTCGCACCAGCCAACGGGTGAATTGGTGCTGTAGCCGGGAAGCAGTGGGTAATAACAATACCGAAGTGTTGCGAGTTTCCTTTTCTGCAAATGGTAATTCCCAGGTTGAATTAATCGATACTCCCGGATTGGATGAGGTGGACGGCGAAACCCGCGCCGTTTTAGCTCGCGACGTTGCCAAACAGGCCGATCTGATCCTGTTTATCATAGCTGGTGACATGACCAAAGTGGAACACGAAGCGCTTTCAGAAGTGCGGAAAGCCGGTAAACCAATTTTGCTCGTGTTCAACAAAATTGACCAGTATCCCGAAGTAGACCGGATGGCGATTTATGAGAAAATCCGAGATGACCGGGTGCGGGAATTGCTGTCGCCGGATGAGATTGTGATGGCAGCGGCTTCACCCCTTGTAGCGCAAGCAGTGCGTCGTGCTGATGGCAGTTTGGGGGTGCAGTTGAAACCGGGATCGCCGCAAGTTGAGGATCTGAAGCTGAAAATACTGGAGATTTTGCACCGAGAAGGTAAATCTTTGGTTGCGCTCAACTCTATGCTGTATGCGGATGAAGTGAACGAGCAGCTAGTGGGGCGCAAAATGGCGATTCGAGACAGCAGCGCTAATCGGATCATCTGGAATGCGTCTATTACTAAAGCGGTTGCGATCGCGCTCAACCCCGTCACTGCGCTAGACTTGCTCAGCGGTGCCGTAATTGACGTTGCCCTAATATTAACTCTGTCCAAGCTTTACGGCCTCCCCATGACGCAACAGGGAGCTGTATCTTTATTACAAAAAATCGCCCTGTGTATGGGCAGCTTGAGTGCTAGCGAACTTGTAGCCACTCTGGGACTCAGTTCCCTCAAAAGCTTATTGGGTATAGCAGCACCAGCAACTGGCGGTGCATCTCTAGGCGCTTATGTATCCGTAGCATTAACGCAAGCCGGTGTAGCGGGTGTTTCTTCCTACGGGATCGGACAAGTAACTAAAGCTTATTTAGCTAATGGGGCTTCTTGGGGTGCGGATAGCCCGAAAGCAGTTGTGAACCGCATTTTAGCTTCCCTTGATGAAACTTCTATTCTCAACCGCCTTAAGGATGAACTGCGAGCAAAGCTGGATTTTCGAGAAGGGGTAGAGGCTAAAGGTACGCAGATGAATCCAAATATTTAGTCGCCTACTTTGTGGATTTTGTGGATTTTTTGGATATGATCTTCTGTTCACTTCAGAATTTACCCATTCCTATCGTCTGTGTAAATTTGAATGCCAAGCACATCTGCGGGCACCTGGCGGATTAGATCGCCGTAGGACGGTATCTGGTGTTCTAGAGAAAGGCAAGGCGGTGAAGAAGAACGACGCAGCCACAATTGGTCGAATTCTGTCCATACACGGCGTAACTGGGGGTTAATGGCGCTGTCGGCTAAGATTGCGATCGCAACTTGGTGTATACCTAAGATCTCTTTTAAACTACCGCGCAGGTAAATTTTATCAGTCGTCACTGCTGCATCTAAGGTCAACCTGCCAGCAATTACGTCTCGGAGAGTTTCGGCTTCGCTGCGAAAATTGACTGACTCCAGTACCACCGGATATTCGCTCTCAATCTGGAGTTGTTCTCCACCATCAGCCCGCAGTCGCAACTGTATCCCATCTAAGTCGATCGCAGCCGTTTTTCCCGAAACTGTTTGCACCAAGGCTTCCCAGGTGGAACCTCCTTGGATTCGCAGGGTTTCTACTAGGCGGTGCAGCCATTGAGCTAACTGGGCGTGACGTTCTAACGATTGATTTTGCATCACCAAGTCATCATATTGGGGCGAATTTTTTGGGGACAGCTATTACAGCACATATTCTCCATAAAGTAATCCCTTTGCTCGCAGAGTTTC
Organism: Argonema galeatum A003/A1; assembly: GCF_023333595.1. Taxonomy (GTDB): domain Bacteria; phylum Cyanobacteriota; class Cyanobacteriia; order Cyanobacteriales; family Aerosakkonemataceae; genus Argonema; species Argonema galeatum. The sequence continues at coordinate 24,210 of NZ_JAIQZM010000041.1, read as the reverse complement.
TCCTCCGAGAAAAAGATTAACTTCAACAGTGCCTGTTACTTCCTCAATGAAAGTGTATTGACGGTTTTGATTATCAGGTACTACTAACTCGATTGCTGTCTCAAAATTGACGTTGAGTAACAATCGATCGCCTCGATCGTCAGCTTCTACCTGCAAGGTTTCAGGGACTTTTAAAGTGCGATCGGCAAACAGCGAAGCCATAATTCCAGGGAGACGCACTGGCATGACTGGCGAGGGCGACCACTGCCAATTAACAACTAAGGTAGAACCGAGAAAAATTTTGTGTAAATCGTTATCGATATATACAAAAATATACGGGAAGCCCTTGACAGAATGGTTTTTGTTGGTACGTTGGTCTAATACTAAAGTAAGTTGCCTGCCGTCATCGCAAACGGCAAAAGCGACAAACCATTCCCAGCCGATATCTTCACCCCAACGAAAACGACCAAAGTTGCGATCGTGATAGGCAAACCAATCGCGATCGATACTAAAGTTTTGCCCGCCTACAGATAACTCTCCAATTACTTGTAAACCTGGCACCAAGCCCCAACCGATGAAACCGCTGCCAAAAGGCGAATCCTCCGTTACTAAAAGGGGCGTGGCTTTCGCCTCTCCTTGGCAACGTATAGATAACTGCATCCTTTCATCTTGGACTTGCAGTGTCGAGTGCTTGCCATCGATTTCCAGCAATACCCCGTTTCCCTGGATGCAAAACGGGTTTCGACGCACCATACCGGGTTGCCATTCCAGGCTAAAAGCAGTGCCAAAGGTTGCCATAGGCGCGTCCCCCCGGTACTCTGGGGCTATGTATTCGCTGGCTAAGTTTACCAGGAAGCTTACTTGAATCTCTCCCTGTTCTGGTCTGCCCATCAGGTTCATGTTGACCAGTATCCGTACTTTTCCTTGTCTATCCAGGAGAACTACGTGATACCAATCTTTCCAGTCAATGGGGCAGGTGGGGTCATCGAAGGGGATGCGTAGGGCTTCAACGCGGGCGAGGAGTTGTTCGTCGATCGTCATCGCTGTAGCGATCCCCCTTCTTGGAAAACATCGTTGAGTATCGTCTCTTCAGACGGCGTTGAGAGGGGAGAGGGTAAGCTTTTGCTTTCTGCGATCGCGTTCAAAGTAGCCGCAATTCTCGGCGATACCAAGGCGAGTCCCAGAATAACGCAACCAAACCAGCGTTCTGCATCCATACCCAAGGATGCTACGAAAGCATCTGTTGCGGTGTCCGATACCGAGAGTTCAGTATACCTCTGACCTACATTTGAGTCTGTTGGCATCAAACTCCACATCCATTGTTCGCCCAACTCAAGCCAACCACTTTGCTCTGTCCCAGAGCCAACAGAACTACGATAAGCAGATGCTGCTTGCTGACTAATAGCTAACCAACGAGGAAGTTGAGCAGCCGCGAAAGCGAGTACACCATTGTTTAAAAAATGGGTGGGTTTTAACTGAGCCAGTAATTGGCTACCTGTTTGGGTGCGAGCGTATTCGTCACCTTTTTGGGACAGCACGAGTAACAATTCTACTACTAGCCAACGAGCCGGGAATATATCCAAACCTGGTAGTGCGGTGAGCAGACTTTTGGTTGCAACGGTTGCGATCCCGCAACCGTTGCTAAGCAACGCATCGCTTTCTAGCTTGGAGAGAGAGGCTTCGCCAGAGGCGAAATCTTTCATTTTGGTAGCAATTTGAGGCGAGATTTGCGCCAGTCCCAAGAGAATGCCCGCCAACCAGCGATCGGCAGATCCGCCTAGCTTTAAGATAAAGCTTTTTGCTAATAAAAGAGGAACAGACATTTCCCCTTTTTTCGGCTCAGCTTCCACATTGAATGGATCCAGCTTTAACAGCCATTGCTCCCAAAGATACAGCAAACTATAACCGCTTAAAATTGTGTTCTCGCTTTTAAGGCTATCGGCGATCCAGTTGGGAACTTGAGCGGTGCTAAAAGCGATGACTCCATTCTTAAAAAAGCGCGTTGGCTTGAGTTGATTTAGTAACTGCTTGCCCGGTTCTGTTTGGCCGTATTCCTCTCCTTTTTGACACAAAATTACTAAAAGTTCAGCTACTAGCCAACGAGATGGAATTTTATCTAGATCCATCAAACCTGACAACAAATCAAAGGTTGCGTCTGTTGTTCGATCTACGGCATTCGACAACCTGTTTCCCTCTAGGGAAGTAAAAGGCAAAGTGACTGGCAAGGAAACTTCCACAAATTTAGATTGATTTTTTTCCGGTTCTGGCAATAAAATCTCCAGAGCGATAGCAATACCTTCTTCCTGAATTCCCGGAAAGCGTAACCAACTCTTAATTATTTTTCCAGGTTGGAGTAGAAAAGGAATTGAGAGCGTAATTTTTTGGCTAAGTTTGCTCTCTCTATCTAGATAAAGGTAAGGGGGAGAAATACTGTTAGATACGGAGATAATGTCGCCGTTTTCTACTATCCAATCATCTAGAGTAGGACGGAACAATAGGGCTTCACCTATCTGGCTATAAAGTAACAGGTTCACAACCAAGATTGAGCCTGGATAAACTTTTATTTTTAGGTGAGTAGAATTGTCTAAACTTAATGTAATTTCACTCATTTATTTTTATGTGCAAATTCACACATTTCTATAAATCACATAATTGATTAGTTCTTTGAGAACTCGACGATCGTGGACGGGGCATCCCCATTTTTCTTCTGGGCGTAGCGGAGTTTCTGGCTGAAGAAAATCTAAGCTTTCAAAAATTTCGGCTGCTTGGTTTGCCAGCGATCTGGCCACTTTCCAGCCGTGTTCAATGCTACCGCAACACTGCATTCGATCCATGATAAAAGCGAGTTGATCGGTAGTTTTTTTCTCGCGTGGTAAGGCGAGAATTTCTAGAATCTTTTCAGACTGAGATCCACTATGTGCCAAGACATGATTCAGCATTAAGGTGCGTTTGCCTTCGTAAATATCGCCGCCAATTTCCTTACCATATGATTCAAGTTGACCTTGTAGATTCAACAAATCGTCTTGAATCTGAAACGCAATTCCCAGAATCATACCAAATCGGCTTATGCCTGCCAAATATTTAACCAGATCGCGCTCATTTGCTGATGGATATCCGACGATTAAACCAATTCGACATGGAGTAATAAACGAATACCAGCAGTTTTTTTTTACGCACATCTTAAAATAATCTTGGTCGGTTAGATTTGAGGTATTCGTAGCAACCCAATCTAGTTCCATTGCCTGTCCTTCGACAGATTGCTGCGCCATAAACTCGATTTCTTGCAAAACTTTGAGAGCTTTGGCAACTCCGATAACTGACAAATTTTCTAACAACAAACCTACTGCCAAGACGTTCGTTGCATCGCCTACATTAATGGCGCGGGGAATTCCAATCATTTGGTGTAAAGTCCCCTTACCCCGCCGAGATTCAGAACCATCTTCTATGTCATCGTGAATCAAAAAAGCATTGTGATAAAGTTCTAGAGCAGATGCCGATGTCAAGGCATCGTGTCCCATTCCTCCAACTGCCCTAGCCATACTAATACACATAGTTGGTCGCAGCATCTTGCCACCGAGTGCGACTGCTTCGCCCAACACCGCAGGGCAAAACGCTCGCAGCGATCGTACAGAAACTGCGACTTCAGAACGGCGATTTCCGTGGTGGTGGCTTTGGCTACTGGGGATTCCTTTACTGGGAGGGTTGCTCTGGTGGCTACTAAAAGATCGGGGAGCGGAGATCCCCTCCTCAGTCGGTACTATAATCGCCTCAGCAGCCCCAGCAGTCCCCGCTGCGCCATCCAACAGCAGCCTGTTTTTAGTTCCTTATGACGGCAAAAACGCCTACGCTTATTGGCAAATTGCCCCAGCCCAAATCGAAGCTCTCCGCCGCCAAGGGGGAGAAAAGCTGATGTTGCGGCTGTATGATGTCACCGGCTTCCTAGATCCAGAGGGCCACAGACCCTACTGCTTACACCAGTCCAGCTGTGAGGCGCAACAGCAATATTTGCTTGTTACCCTACCAGCAGAGAATCGGGATTACATGGTGGAGTTGGGTTACCTCACCCTCGCAGGAGTTTGGCTACCGCTGACTCGATCGGGCCTAGTGCGGGTTACCCCCAGCGTCCCCACAGCCAACGTCGTCATAGTAGACAGTAGTAGCAGCAATGGGGGAGCAAGTTGGCTCACCAACGGCACAGGAACCGCTTTAACGGTGGCAGCCACCCCTTCATACGCACAAAAGTACCACTCATTACCACCATCCAACAGCCTCTTATTCTTGGTTCCTTATGACGGCAAAAACGCCTACGCTTATTGGCAAATTGCCCCAGCCCAAATCGAAGCTCTCCAGCGCCAAGGGGGAGAAAAGTTGGTGTTGCGCCTGTATGATGTCACGGACATCCCAGACTCAGAGCGTCACAAACTCCATAGCCTACACCAGTTCGACTGTAACGCCCAAGAGCAATATTTGCTGCTTACCCTACCAGCGGAGGATCGGGATTACATAGTCGCGTTGGGTTACCTCACCCACATAGGGAACTGGCTACCGCTGACTAGATCGGGAACGGTGCGGGTTGCCGCTGGCGTCGCCACGGAGAACGTTGTCCTGAGCTTGATGCTTCGCGATAGCAAAAATATCTATGCCTATTGGGAAATACCCCCAGTGGCAGTAGCGGCTCTCAAGCACCAAGGGGACAAAAGTTAACGCCGCAGATTTACTGGATTTTGGGCCAGGGCGATCGGCAATTCAAAATCCAAATTAAAAAAGTGCGTGGTGTAGGGGCGGGTTTATCCAAAATATTGGTTATAGCGCTACCAACTAACGTTAGGACATTTTTTGATCGTATTTTTGTAGAGACGTTGCATGCAACGTCTCTACATTATGTCCTAACCATAGCGCGTAGCGCTATATCCCTCTTCTGTCACTCTCCGGGAACTTTTCCGATTTCCCAATCCTCAAGCCTTTTCAGAGAAAGCGGTCTACGATTTTTTTCTACTCGAATAAGCTCGTTGGGAGCGATAGCTGAAATCCCCTCTGCGTAAGGGTTAGCTCGGAAAGTGACAGAAGAGGGATATAATCAGAAAATTTTGCCAAAAACCCGCCCCTACAGTCTTTACTCGCAAATTGCTATAAATAAGCCTCGGTAATTGCAAAGGCTAACACTCCCACTTGCACAACTACCGAGGCTGTAATTTCCCTAATGCCTAGTTTTGGTTCTACTAGAACTGAGGCGGTTTACCCTTTTGATCTTTGAAAGATGCCAGCCATTCTTGGAGTTGCTCGGCGGCGATGTCGCGACTGCCCAAACCAAAGGCGAGGGCTAGAGCAACTGCGATCGCACCCAGCAGCAATCCAAAGGCCAAATTGACGATATCGCTGGCGATACCCATCTGTTGCAGCGCCATTGCAGAGACTAAAGCAATAATCGCAATTCGCGCCGCATGACCCAGTATCCTAGCCTGCTGACCCCCAGAACTGGTAATCAAGCTAAAAGCGAGGTTAGCCAAATACAAACCGATCGCAAACACCACCAACCCAGCCAAAATTCGGCCAGCTACCGCAATAATGCCGGTAACAATTGCCGTGAGCGCCGCAAATTGCAACACTTCGGTCGCTGGCACTATGGCTAAGAGCATAATGCCCACAAGGGCTACAATCCCCACAATTTCTGATGGGGTTCGCGTAGTGACTGGCGATGGCTGAAGAACGGTTGCTTGTTCTTGTGGTGGAGAATAGATATCTTCTGGTACTGGTGCGCTAGCAGGATGGACGACGATTCGAGTCCTTGCTGCTGGCGTTACTCCCAAACCCAGCCAGTTGAAAATATTGTCGAAGCCGATGCTAGTCAGGATATTGGTGAGCAAATCTGCTACAAATTTCCCGATGACGTAGGCGACTACCAGAATTAACCCAGCCGTGAAAATTTTGGGAATGGCGCTGAGAATCTGGTTGAGCATGGAGATTGCCGGAGCCGAAATCGCCGCAATCTGCAAGGCGTTGAGGGCTGCGATCGCTGTTGGGATTAAGATCAATACGTAGACAACCGTACCAATTATCCCGGAAAGCGATTGCCCGGTTGTGGCTCGATTAACCCCAACTCTGGCACCGATTTGGTCGGCGCCACCAGCCGCCAACAGATTGGTCACAATCCGGCGCACCACTTGTGCAATTAGCCAGCCAGCCGCACCAATCACGATTGCCGCAAAGATATTCGGCAGAATGGAAAGAATTTCATTGAGCAGCTGCTGCACGGGCTGTAGTGTCCCCTGCAACTCTAAGGTACTCAATATAGCTGGCAGAAACAGCAAAAAGATGAACCAGTAGAGCGTATTGCCGATCGTTTCGCTCAAAGAGAACTGGTTTTGGGATTGACCCTCCACTTGCTGATTGAGACGTTCATCCAAACGAAAGACGCGCAGTCCCCGCGTAACCACTAGCTTTGCTACCGTTGCCAGCAACCAAGCAAGGCCCAACAGAATTGCTGCCCCCGCTAGCTTCGGCAGGAATGCAAATACCTGGTTGAGTAAATTGTTGAGCGGTTCGGAAACTGCGGTCAGCCGGAGTGCCTGTAAAAAGGCCACTAGCGTAAAGAGGAAGATAATCCAAAAAACCGCGCTGGATAACCATTTCTCTATGGGTGGCGATTCTCCGTCCTGACGGCCTGTGATCCAGGCTGCGAGCTTGTTATCGATGTTTGTGCGATTTAGCAGTCCTCGTGTTGCTGCGGCTGCTACGACCGCCAGGAGCCAGCCGATTACCAGGATTGCGATCGCGCCGATTATATTCGGAATAAACCTGACTAGATCGCTAAGGCCAACTCCTGCTAAAAACCCAGTTACACCGTCTGTAAGACCATCTGGGCGCGGTGGTGCCCCTCTTGGGACTGGTCTGCTCTGTGCCAGAATTTCAGCCGATCGCATCCACACACCAACGCCCACGGCAGATTGGGCCATACCTTGCCAAATACCATTCATGGTTTTTTAGTTCCCTCAGAGTTTACCGGCAAAATTATGAAACCTTATCAGTGAATTTTTGTCTGTAGCTTCTCTAGCAAATTATCACCTAAAACAGCATGAGAGGAATATTGAAAACCATACACCTCGAAAAAGTATTTTTGATCTATCTTTATAGATAATTAAGGCTTAAAAGTCAGCGATTCGCTGATTTTTAGTGACCATGCCCCACCTAACTCCCCCTTATACCGCTGTTAGGATGTCAAAACATCAAGTTTTTGAACAATCGATTCAAATCAATGCTCCCGCTACCGTGGTTGAGCATTGTATCGCAGACCGGGACTTAATGCACCGATGGCTCAATCCAGTTCTGCGTTGCGAACCCGTGGGCGAGTGGAGTACGGATATTGGCAGTCGCAGCCGCTTTGTGATTCAGATTCCCCTGTTACAGCCTACCCTGGAAAGCGTTGTGGTGGAGCGTTCACCCGGTCTGATAGTCTGGGGGTTTGAGGGCTTTTTCACAGGACGCGATCGCTGGGAATGCCTACCTGTGCCACAAGGTACTCGCCTGCTAAACCGTTTTGAGTTCGAGATTCCCAACGAATTAGTTCGCTGGGGCTTCAATACCTTTGCCGCTGCTTGGACTCAGGAGGATATGAAAGCGCAACTGCAACGCCTCAAACTGGTGGCTCAAGAGCAATTTTAGATTTTGGATTTTGGATTTTGGATTGACCCTAAAGATAAATCCGGCTGCTTTAAACCAATAATTTTTCGGTCATCTCAATTTCATCTCTTTCTGCCCCTCTGCCCCTCTGCCCCTCTGCCCCTCTGCCCCTCTGCCCCTCTGCCCCTAGCCCCTAGAGATCCGGGCGCATCCGCTCCACCAATAGGCGTATGGCATCAGCATCTTCAGCATTAGGAACTTGGACTAGATAAGTCTCCAGGTCTTGACAAGCTGACACCCATTCCCCCAGCTGATAGCATAGAAGACCGCGATCGCGCACTTCCGCCGATACACCTGGAAACAACAGCAAAAGACGCTCAATCACCGCCAGAGCTTTGGGCAACTCATTCCGGTTTAAATAAATTAATTTGAGATTCATCAGCATCCGGGCTAAAAAGCGTCGGTTACTCACCGGCTCTATCAGCGATGGTTTCAACTCTACCGGCTGCTGATAAATTTGAGATAGTCGTTCCTGACAATCTTGCTCGAAGAGAATCTCGCCCCGGTTGAAGGCATCGACGTAGATGCCCACCTCTTCAAAGTCCGGGCGAATCAGGAAATGTCCCGGCATTCCAATCCCAACCATCGGGAAATCTAGTCGCTGGGCAATTTCCAAGTATACCAGTGAAAGCGAGATCGGAATGCCGGTTCGCCGCTCAATTACTTCATTCAAAAAGCTATTGCGGGGATCGTAGTAGTCAACTGTATTGCCAGCAAAACCTAAATCCTCGTAAAGGTACTGGTTGATAGTCTGAACAATCCGCAGGGGATACCGTTGGGACGGTAGACGCTCTTGTACTTCTGCTGCGATCGTATCAAGAACCTGAAGATGTTCAGCCGGATCTAGCTCTGGATATTCTTCCTGTGCAATATGTAGAGCCGCCTTTGCCAGATTGATTTGTTTCTCTGGCTGATGAATTTCCTGATAGAAATATTGCCGCGCCAGGGGAAAGTCCATAATTGGTTGTTGGTGATTGCGAATTGGGCTTACAGCAGTTTTCAGTTGCATAAAGTGTAGCAACAGTACAGATCAAAAACCCGGTTTCTGAGTGTTCAGTTTATTTACGCCCACCTACTTATTACCGAAACCCAAGCACTTCAGAAATTGCATTTGCAATGTCAAGATAAATGTTGCCTTGCATCTCCCGAAACAATACAAACGGCTGCTGGGTATTGCCGAAAATCGGTCTGATTACCCATCCCAGTTGACTGCCGACAAAGCCGTACAACACTAACCAAAATTGCAATATCTTTGTGCGAGTTCCTTGTCCTTCGGTATCTTCTTCAGAAATTAACTGAATTCCTTGATAAAGGAAGTTAACACCAATCACTCCTGTAAGAATAAAAATTGCCACATTTAACAATTTAAAAAATTGGTAATTGTCAGTGGTGATCAGAAAAAACAGGGTGACTGGTGCAAATCCCAATAGGAGGGCGCTAATTACAGAGGCAGCGGTAAGAACAATGATAAAATGTTGTGTAAGGCTGCGACGGGAACCAAAGAAAATGTTAAAAATGTATAATGTTGGCAAACAAATCAAAAGAGTGAGTAAGTAGAGGCACGGGAGTTTAATTGCTGCCGACAATGACTGAGGTACGCTATGGTATAAACCGATAATTGCGCCATAGATAGCGAAAAATAGAGAACTGCAAACGAGTAGGGCGATTATTTTACTTTGAAGTCTGACTCCTTGACGAATTTCTTCTAGAAAAGTCTGGCGATCGCGCAGTAAATTAATCAGTACCGCAAAGTGGTTTTTTCCCTGAAATTTCTTTTCCATGATTTTTCTTTCCTTAGTTATTGGTCATTGGTCATTGGTTATAGAGATATCAGTGCATCCGTGTATCTCCGTGTCGTGCTGTAGCCTACTCATTAGTCAGTTAACGAAAGCCTAAAATGTACGCAAGAGATTGAATTATGCTTACATAAAAATTGCCTTCTCTTTCTCGGAACAGAGAGAAAGGAGAATCAGGCGTTCCGAAAAAAGGTCTGAGAGTCCATCCCAACTGACAGCCTACAAAAGCATAAAGAAATAACCACAATTGTAAAATTTTTCGCCTAGTTTGGCTGCCTTCATTGTCTTGTTCTAAGACAAAATTAGCGGCTTTATATAAGGAAGAAACTCCTATAAATCCAGTCACGCCGAAGATAACAACATTCAACAATATTAGAAATTGGTAATTGTTGGTGCTAATCAAGAAAAACAGTGCGATCGGCCCGAAACTGAACAAAAGCACGCTAGTTAATGACACCGCCGTCAGCACCAAGGCCAAATGCTGACCCAAAGTGCGCTTAGAGCCAAAAATAATATTAGCAAAATACAATGTCGGCAGACAAATGAGCAGTGTGATTAAATAGAGGGCTGGAAGTTTAACTGCCGAAGCCAAAGCTTGCATCCAGCTATGATATATACCCATGATGCCGCCATAGATGGCAAGAAATATCGAAGTGCAAACAAGCATAGAAAATATTTTACTTTGCAATCGCGTGCCTTGGCGAATTTCTTCTAGAAATATTTGGCGATCGCGCAGTAAACTAATCAGCACTGCAAAGTATTTAATTTGGGGGGATTGCCGTTCAATCATGTTATCCTCAAAAGCAATATTACTAAAATCATCAATGAGAGTAATCGCCGCCAGATCCATACTTCCAAGCATCAATCCATCGGCGACAATAGTATTGTGGTACTGATGGTTGTATTGTTTTCCCTAATTGGTACAAAGCAGCGTAGGCTCCCAAGTTGGCATAATGAATTGTCCAATCCAGCAGCGTTGTCAGCCCAACTTGCGGAATTACCTTGACAACTAATCTCGGATGTGCAATTTGTGTACGCAAAAGGGTTTGCGACAGAGCCGAAAACTGCACCACATCTTGAAGAAAGGGTTTTAGTACGTCGTCTCCCAGCTGCTCCATTTCCAGAAATACCGCAGACAAAAGCTGATTAATTAGATCTGGATGGATTGTTTGATTTACACCGACACTCATCGCTCGTTGAAACAACCAGGTAACGGCTAAGTTTGGCTGATAAGGTTGTAGTAGCGCCAGAGCATTTTTAGTAAGTCGATCGCTTTGTAACGCTTCGTTAATTCCATTTGCCAAACGCTTCAAATGACGCACCATTGCACCAAAACCACCAAAACTCAGGGGAGATTGAGCGCCGCTGGAGTCTCCCACTGGCAGAATGCGGTTCCAAGGCATCTTTAGGGGACTTTGCCTATAACTTGGAAAGAAACCAAACAGCGCCCTTTGAAATTGCAATTGTTCCAATTCCACATTTTGATATTGCGGTAGGAGGCGGAGGTAATCCTCAAACAGTGCTTCTAAACTGGGGCGCTGCGGGTGAGCATCCATATACGTAAACAAGTAGGTGGTTCTACCATCTCGTGCGGGGAAGGCTTCCCAAAAGTACTGGCATTGATTTTTTAATGGCGTAAATGATACCAACAAATCGCCTGTGTCATTTTTCGGAAAGCCTTGGGCGCAACTTCCTACAACCAAGCATACAGCATCTGGCTTTTTTCCTTGTCTTGCTTGCTGGACAATGGGAGAAAAATGCCCCATTGCGTCGATTAATAACCGAGTTTTAAGGGATTTTGGATTGTTAGACTGCTCATCATCGTGACGAGTAGCCCCCAATCCAAAATCGATCGCAACGCCATCGGGATGAACAACTGCGCCTTGAAAGGGTATCTTTTCAAACAGTTTACCGCCAGCTTTGAGAAATTTGGACTTGAGGGCGTCCAGCAGAAAAACTGGGTCAACACCGATGTTGAGTACGTCTCGCACCCAGTGTTCGCGACCGCCTAAAAAGCTGATGCAAGCTGGGTTATACTGGGTTGCGATCGCCTGCTGGAGTTCCGATTCTTCAAGTAGATTCAATTCCAAAAACACTTCCAATTCTTTGCGGGAGATGTTCCACTCTTGTTCTCTGCCGCGCAGAATGCCCCGCTCTATTAAAGCCACTCGCCAGCCCATCCCAGCTAAGGCAGCACCGATTAAAATACCTAATGTACCGCCGCAGATAACAACGTCCCAATCCACTTCTCCCAAAGGCTGCTGGCTTTCTTTCACAGACATGGGTATCGGTGCGGTGTCCTCCTTCAGGGATTGCCAAATGCGATCGGCTTTACGCAGTCCTCCCAGGATATCCCCAGGTAGTTGGGAAAGAATTTGCTCGGTGAGGGTCATGAATGTTGATTTATCCAGAGGCTTTCTGTTAATGACATCATAGTAATCGATAAAAGACCGGAAACATTATCAAACTGCTGTAATAAATTAATGAGAGTGCGATCGCACAGTTATAAGGGCAGACAGGTGTGTGTCTGTCCTTATTCATTAATCCGGGGTAAACGGATGTAAAAAGTAGTGCCTTCACCGGAGTTTGACTGAAAAGAAATTTGTCCGCTATGAGCTTCGATAATTGATTTGGCGATCGAAGTTCCCAATCCCGTACCTCCACGTTTTCCATAAGTCACAAATGGATCGAACAAACGCTCCCGAATCGCTTCTGGAATGCCTGGACCGTTGTCGGAAATTGTAAGTTCTGCCCATTTATCTTTCGCCCAAGCCGATATCTCGATCCGTCCGCCTCGACCGTTAAAAGCTTCGACTGCGTTACCCACTAAGTTTTGCAAAACACGCATTAGTTTGTTTTCATCAACGTTCGCGACTACATCTGTCGCTTTAAACGCAAACTCTACTTTAGTATTTTTAAAATAAAGACGATTCAGCTTTTCAAAATGTTGCAAAAACAAAGTTAGGTTGAGAGGTTGTTTATTCACTACCGCATTACCGCCAGCAAATTCTAATGCTTCTTCTGCCATACCCAACATTCGCTTAACTTGGGCTTGAATTATATCGCACCATTCAACTGTTTCTTCATCTGGATGCTGCTCTTTGAGCATTACACTAGCTAAATGGATGCCGGTAACAGGACTTCTGAAATCGTGAATAATCGTGTTGACCATCTCTCCCACTAAAGCCATTTTTTCTTGGTGAATCATCTGATTGACATATTGCGATGTTGTGGAGCGCAACTGCTGGACAATGTAACCAAGCAGTTTGAGAACCACGCTACCTTTTGTGTTATTTAAAATTTCCATCAGGCTGTCGCGGGGAATTTTTGCCAAAGTTGCTTCACCGCAGACAATCGCTTGGGCGCTACGGGGTTGTCCATCCAATACCCCAAATTCCCCAAAAAACTCATTATGTTTAGCTAAGGCAAAAGTTTGATATTTTTCGCCAGCAGTAAATTTTCTAAATTCTACTTGACCTGATAAAATTAGATACAAAAAATCTGGTATTTCGCCTTCTTCAAAAATTATTTTTTGAGCATGAAAATTCTCTACAATAGCCAGCCTACAGAGTTGGTCTGCTTGCTCCGTTTCAAAATAGGAAATAAACTGATGTGCTTTCAGATCCATGCTCGAATACCTACTTCATTATCATAAAAAGTTGTCTTATTCTATCTTAAGGCAGATGTGGTGCGGGGTAAGACCCTACATTACGTTATTATCAACCCGGAAACAGGCGATCGCAACTGTAGTTCCCACAGTCTTGGGCTGTGTAAAGGTTTACACAAGTATTTATACTCAAATTTTTGCTGGTTACTCCCTTCCCGGTGGAAGACTATGTATAGTGGGAGGGAGAAGCATTGCGGAATTAACGTTTCGGTTTTCAGTTAAGATTAATTCCGCAATGCTTCGCCCCTAGATAATCTTGTGGCCCGAAGGGAGTAATAGGTGCGATCGCTTCTGTAACTTTTGGTTTGTGGCTGGCATCGCGCATCCACTAGAAGGTAAAATAGGAGATTAGCAGCAAAATTTTAGTAAATTGACTGATTTTTAGAGGTTACTAAAGATTTGGCAAGTTATCTTGAGCTACTAAACGTCAAAAATCGATTTAATCGCTTCACGGCACTGCTAATCATTACTTGCACAGCGGCTATCATTTCCAGCGTCAAGGCGGTAGCAGATCCACCGATATATTACTCCAACGGACAAGTGGTTTGGAGAGGAAATGTAGGGGATACTGTTTTCCACGAAAACGGACAAGTTGCTTGGAGAGGTAGTCCAGAAAACAATAACATTGTCTTCCACAGTAACGGACAGTTGGCTTGGAGAGGCAGTCTAGGAAATGATGTTTTTTATAACAACGGACAGGTTGCTTGGAGAGGAGACAAAGGGGACTCCTGCTATCGATCCGACGGTAGTGTGATGAGGCGCGACTGTAAAAACACGAATTGGATTGAATTGGGTTCTGGGATTAGTTTTCGGGTTACACTTAATAGTGCCCAGTTAAAGCTTCGCATTCCTGAACCTGAGACGGGCCGATCGTTTTATTCCAAGGTTTTTGATTTGGTAGATTCGGAAAATTAGGAACTGATAGAAACGCATTAAGTTTTTGTTAATTAGGTAGTAATTTATGAAAAGGCGATCGCTTCTTTACTTTGGCATAGGTTTGGCTGTTTTCGGCGCTAGTTCCTTCCTACCAGTTGCAGCGCAGTCAAGAAGAGGTGTAACTCGGCGCGTACAATTCCCACGCGGAAGTACATCAACTACGATTAATGGCTCGGTAGTGCTAGGTAACAAAGATACTTACATTTTTCGTGCCCGTCAAGGTCAAACAATTATTACCGATGTGACTTGGGTGGGAACAAGAGTCGATAATGTTGAAGATCAAGGACTTTCCGGTTTTACGTTTATAGCGCCTAATGGAGAATCTTATGAAGATCCGCAAGATATTTATTTCAATGCAAAATCAACGGGGGATTATAAGGTAGTTGTTCGACAGCCTTATCGAATGAGTAGTCCGAGATATAGGTTTAAATTGACTATTAGGTAAAACCCCTCTCTGTCCCCCCGTCAACGGGGGGATGAAAGAGTGCGAGCGATCTTGTTTATTTCTAGCTGACGATGCCCAACAGGCTGAATATCAGTGAATTTACGGTGGTGAATTAATTGTTATTGCGGTATGGCAACCGCCAAGGCGGTTAGGGCAACTCCAACTCTTACTTCTGGTTCATAACGGGACTTAAACAAATTTCAAGCCCAAACAAAGCCTAAACTCTCTTTGTAAGCAGAGAATACGTCCCAATTTTCGTTCAGCCATTTGACAAACCGAAAAGATATCGCTGTCCTAAACGCTTCCAGCGCTTCTGTAAAGGTGTTTAAAGGTTTATTTGCCCACTTAAGTCCCGTTAATCTCCTTATGAGATGAGAGCCGATTTGGCCGCGAGGATTCCGGGTAAAATCAATGTTCGATAAGAAAAAAAGCAAAAGTATAATATGAGATAGGTGAGCGAGCGCAGCGCGAGTATTTACAGAGGGCCATAGTTTGCAAGCAAGGGAGATATCGCCTAAACTCAGAGAACTGATCCATCTAGCATCTTCGCTAGAGCCTGCTTTAGCAACCAGGTTAGAAGAGATTTGGCGTTGGATTAAAGACATTAAGTCGGGTTCCCTGACGCAGAAAAAATTTTTAATGGGGTTTTTGCTAGAACTTATCAAGGATACGGAGTTTTGGCTTGAACTGAAAGTTTTAACTGACGACGAAAGACAATTGTTTTTTAACCAGATCGCTCCCACTGTAAGATATTGGTATGAATACCTCTTTCCCAAATGGTTTAAAGAACGAGATCTGAAATTCTATATTTGGAAACAAAAGTTAAGGTCAGGAGAGTTCGAGCGGGAAGATGGTACTCTGATAGAATCTATCGCGAGTGAAATTAAAAGTCGCGAAGGCACTTTTGTTCAGCGCTACGTCGCTGATTTTTCAATGGCTACGGATATCATTGTCAGCAGTAATACAGGTAAACCACTATGCGTTCAAGTTACCAGCATGGCTGATGAATTTTCTCATCAAAAGTATGAAGATTGGAAACATACTCTCCAAGGATGGAAGATAGAACGCGGGATTTTCGTAAGTTACAATCCGGCTAAATATGAGTTTGTTATTCAATTAGTTAATTTAGTCTGGCACAACAGCAATCATCTTGCAGAAGCCAAATATCTGAAGTTTAGTTTTTAAATTGTAGATTCTTAGTTAATTTAGCATACATTGGGTCAGTAATTAGAAATGAGTACCATCAGCAATACTTCAAATGCAGACAGGCTGGAAAAAGTATGGCTTGCTCTACAAGCAGCCCAAAAATTGCAGGATGACCGACTAACTTTTGGACTTGACCATGTAGATATGTATGTGGAAGATGTGGAGGGTGATTGGCTGGAACAGTGGGGGGAAGATGAACGGGTAAATTTGAGACAGTGGTTAGAAAATATTTTTGTAGCAGGTTGGCAGACTGTTGAAGAAATTTTGGGTATAGAAGAGCGAGATTTAGCTTTTGTTTTTAGAACTGCTGGTATTAAACGCGCTAAATTAATTGATTTAGGAATGCGGCTGGATGGTCGCGATGTTGCCCTAATTGTGACAATTAAGCCAGAAGAAGAACAAAAAATAGGTGTTCTTCTACAAGTCCGTAGTATTAGTGAGGAAAGTTATTTGCCAGAGAATCTTAAACTAATCCTGCTTTCAAATGATGGGGAAGTTCTCTACGAAGTTACAGCTAGAAGTGCTGATAATGTAATTCAAATGGAGTTTGATGGTGAACCTGGGGAAGAGTTTAGCGTACAGGTGGCTTTAGGCGAGATGTGCGTTAGGGAAGATTTTGTAATTTGAAGTTCGTAGAGGATGACCTGAAAAACTGCGTTTTTGAACCAAAGATTGAGGCTTTGGAGTTGAGATAACGACAAAAAACAAAGGTGATGACATCGATTCTAGATGTAAATATACAAACTTAATAATTCCAGGGATGCGACAATGGCAAAGTTAGTTGTTCTAGAGTTAGGGAAGGGTGACTTTAACCAGGAGGTTGAGGTTATTTTGGAGATTGGGGAAGAGGAAAGTCGCCAGTCTATCCGCGTCAAGGGTGCGTTACCGCCAGCACCTGAAATTCCCCAACGATATCAGCTGTGGCAGTCAGCTTATCGTAGTTTAGATGTACGTCACCGTATCAAAGTTAAATCTGCTCAAACTACTAATATTTCTATTAAGGATATTGTTAAAGATTGTTCTAATTCAGCCGAGTCATTTAAAGACAGCTTGAGTGGTTGGTATAAGTCTGATAAGTTTAGTTCGATTCGGGAAAAGTTATTTCAAGAAATTGATAAATCCGCTGAAGTACGGCTGATTATTCAAACTCAGAATAATCAGTTACGGCGACTTCCCTGGCATATTTTCTTTGAGCGTTTTCTGGATGTTTACCGTCATGCCGAAGTTGCTTTAAGTCCGCCTGAGTATCAACGGGTAGAAAAAGCAACGTTAGGAACGGTAAGAACTAAGGTTAGAATTTTGGCGATTTTGGGTAATAGTGCGGGAATTGATATTGAGGAAGACCGCAAATTATTGGAAAGTTTACCCGATGCGGAAGTGGTGTTTTTGGTGGAACCGCAACGCCAACAAGTTGATGAGTTATTGTGGGATGAAAAGGGCTGGGATATTTTCTTTTTTGCGGGACATAGTTCCAGTCGAAGCGATGGGGAAACTGGACTGATTTATATAAATCAAACGGATAGCTTAACGATTCCCGATTTAAAGAATGGGTTGAAAAAAGCGCTCGAACAAGGTTTGCAATTAGCGATTTTCAATTCTTGCGATGGGTTAGGATTGGCAAATGACTTGGCTTCTTTGCATATTCCGCAGATAATTGTAATGCGAGAACCTGTGCCGGATAGGGTAGCACAGACTTTTTTGAAGCATTTTTTGACGGCATTTTCTAGAGGGATTTCTTTATATGCAGCTGTGCGAGAAGCGCGGGAAAGGTTGCAAGCATTAGAGGATGAATTTCCCTGTGCGACTTGGTTGCCTGCAATCTGTCAAAATCCTGCTGTCGTGCCAATTTCTTGGCAAGATTTGGGACGCAGGTTTATACCGGGATTTTCTCCTTATCGGGGTTTGTTTGCTTTTCAGGAAGAGGATACATCGTTTTTCTTTGGGCGAGAAAGTTTCACCGCACAACTGGTGGAAGCGGTGGGAAAACATTCTTTGATAGCGGTGATTGGTGCTTCTGGAAGTGGTAAGTCGTCGGTGGTTTTTGCAGGGTTAATTCCCTGTTTGCGGCGAGAAGGAAATTGGCGAGTGGTGTCTTTACGTCCTAGTGATAGACCTCTTTATAATTTGGCATCAGCGCTGATTTCCCGGTTAGAGTCTGGGATAAGTAAAACTGACAGCATTCGGGAAATTAGAAAACTGGCGACTGATTTGCAACAGGAAAAAGGGGCGCTGCGGGATATTTTAGGTGAGATAGAGAGGGAAGATTCGGGTACGCGATTGTTGTTAGTAGTGGATCAGTTTGAGGAATTATATACTCTCTGTCAAAATGTCGAGGAACGTCAGCGTTTTTTAGATAGATTGCTAGAAGCAGTTAATCACACAAAGAATTTTAATTTGGTGATTACTCTACGGGCTGATTTTGTGGGTCATGCCCTATCTTATCGTCCATTGGCTGATGCTTTGCAGTATGCTGATTTGAAACTTGGGCCAATGAATCGGCAGGAATTGCAAGATGCGATCGCTCAACCAGCTTATCAAGTAAGAGTAAATATTGAGGAGGGTTTGACGGAACGAATTCTGACGGCGGTAAATGAAGCACCGGGAAATTTACCATTATTAGAATTTGCCTTAACTCAGTTGTGGGAAAAACGGCGGGGTGGGATTTTATCTCACGCAGCTTACGATGAAATTGGCGGAGTAGAAGCTGCTTTAGCCCGTTACGCGCAGGAAGTTTATGAAAAACTGAAACTAGAGGAACAGCAGGCAGCGAAACGAATTTTTTTGGAACTGACGCAGTTAGGCGAGGGAACGGCGGATACGCGGCGGCAGGTTTTTAAGCAAGATTTAGTGAAATTAGCACAATCTGAGGATTTAATTGAGCGGGTGATTCAGCGATTAGCTGGTGCTAAGTTAATCGTGACGAGTGAGTTAGAACAAGAGAAGATAGCGGGTGAAGACTCCCGTCCGGCGGCGGTGGTGGATGTTGTCCATGAGGCGCTGATCCAGCATTGGCCTTTGTTGCGTCAGTGGGTGAGCGAAAACCTCGATGCGCTGCGAATTCAGCGGAAAATAGAGACGGCGGCGCAAGAGTGGCAAGGGAAAGGGAAACCGAAACAGGCAGCTTATTTGTTGCAAGGGCCAAAGTTGGCGGAGGCAGAGAATTTTATTCAAAGTTATGCTGAAACGGTGGCGCTGTCGAGTTTGGCGCAAGAGTTTGTTCACAGGAGTATTCAACAGAGGCGAAAAAGCAGGTCGATTCTGTTTGGTTCTATTGGTGCTTTTGTGGTGGTGGTGAGTGGGGCTGCGATCATTTATTACCAGTCTTATTGGAACGGCACTATCTTCGCAGTTCAAACAACTGACTTCAACATACTTTATCACACTTTGCCCACCAAATTATCTTATATATTGCTACATGGAGATGTGGAAGAGTTACGGCGTACATTGAATAGTAACTACGGCTTTTTTGGCCTAGTTGTTACAGATTGTAAGACATCTGAAAAAGATTGCCCTAGTCAAAAAGTTCTATGTTTGACTGATTCAAAGTTCAGGTGGAAACAACGGCTTAGTGTTAAGGCTCTATCTCGACATCCTTATGATCTCTTAAGGAATCCGCCACCATTATTAACCGAGAGAACTTACGAAAATCCCTTTAAACTAGACTGGAAAGCTACAGGTAAAACTAACAAAGGTGAAATTATCGGGCGAGTTTACTATGTTCGAGGAGTGCCGCCCAGTTTGTGGGAACACTATTTAGGCTGGTGGCAGAACTCATCCAGCGCAGAAACGTCCCTACAAGGGCATATAGGAAGTTGCAAGTGGAACTGAACCGCAATGATCTGGAGCTTAACTTATAGATGCAAGTTTAGTTTCTAAGAAAGTGCGATCATCTGTCGATGATTTAATTGAAAAAGAAAAGAAACTGATGTCCCTATATGGCAACTTTAGCAGGAAAAATAGCATGGGAGCACATCAATCAAGCACTTACTACAGGCATTCTACCAAAAGCAAGTGATTTCAAAACTTGGGCTGAATCACAACAAAATTGGTCCTATAATCTGCCATTCGTCCAGCGTCACATCAGTTGGGGTGCGTGGCGCAGCAGAGGTGACAGATGCCGCTACAACATCCAGCCGATCCAACCAAAGTACAAGGACAGGACGTTTTTTAGATCCGCTTTTATCTGTAAAAGTAATTTCTGCTACCCACAAATCACCCGGTTGGATAGTCGTCATAAAGCCCCTCGTCTTCAGGTGCGTAAATAATCAAAAAATCAAAGCTGTCCCGGATCGACACCCATCTCTCGCAATCGCGCCTCCAACGCTTGCACTCGCTGTCTTTCTGCTTCCAGCAAAGCTTCTGCTTCCTCTCTCGCCATAGCCAATTCAACATAAGTGGCAAATGGCTGTTGATCTGGACGATAAATCTGAAGTTCTTCGCCACTCATATCGAAGCGAACCCCTAACCTTGGACTTATCCAGTTATCGATCGGATCGATAACTTCTAATTTCCCACTGGTAGAGGAACGCAACCAACCGCTCAAATCTACTTTATCTGGATCGTAAAGATAATATTCCTCTACACTATGACGATCGTAAAATCCCAACTTCTTCGCCATTTCGGTGAGGGTATTGCCAGGAGAAAGTACCTCAAACACTACTTGGGGAGGAATATTTTCTTCTCGCCACTGTAAATATGAACCTCTATCTCCTTTCGGTCTACCAAATACAACCATTGCATCAGGAGCAGAGCGAATTTTATTATCTCCTTCGATGGGATACCACAGTAAATCACCCGCTACGAAAACATTGGGGTCATTCCGAAACAAAGCATCTAATCCCCCTTGAATAGTCACTATCCAGCGGAACTGTTTTGTATTGTCTGACATCGGATTTCCGTCCCTTTCGGGGTAGATAATCTCTTGTTTGGTAGGAGTTGTAACCATTGGTTTACCTCAGCAGAGGCGTTTCTTTTATTTTCCATTAAAATATGGGGAAACAAGATGCTTTTGCTTCTCCCCACAAAACATTTTATCGCCGTGTTGAGTTATGAATTTTTTGGTATCTCTTGTGGGATAGACGTCTCGCCTGTCATCGTGAAATTGTCTGTTGTCATTGTTGGTTAAAATTTTACCGCAGATGAAGACAGATGAACGCAGATGAACGCAGATAAGAATAAGAACAGGAATTTTTTGCGTAACCGATATTTCAGGAAATGATATCACATCTTCCCCAAAGCTAACACTGCATTCTGACCCCCAAATCCAAAACTCAAACAAAGCACATTGCGAATTTCACCCCGACGCGCTTCTGTCACCAAATCTAACTCAAACTCTGATTCTTTTAAGCCAATACAAGGCGGTAAAATTTGATACTTCAACGCCATTAGACAGAAAGCTGCTCCCAACGCACCAGATGCTCCCAGCGTATGACCTGTCGCTCCCTTGGTGGAACTAACTGGAACACTTTGGGGAAACAAATATTGAATCACCTGCGCCTCATTTTGGTCATTTAACTTAGTCGCTGTACCGTGAGCGTGAATGTAATCAATATCACTCGTAGAAAGATGGCTGCGTTCCAAACATTGCTTGATAGATGCGATCGCACTCTTCCCTCCCAATTCTGGTGAATTAGCATAATGTGCATCATTTGTCAAGCCAAAACCCAAAACTTCCCCATAAACCCTTGCCCCTCGACGCCTAGCTGACTGGGCCGACTCCAGCACCATCACCGCCGCACCTTCTCCCAACACCAAACCTTCCCGATGTCGATCGAACGGATAAGCCCCAGTTTGCGCCAAAGCACCCATCTGCTTAAACCCAGCCAAAGTCAGCGGTGTAATCGGTGCTTCCACTGCACCAGCAATAACCATCTCACATTGACCAGTTTGGATTAACTCAAAACCTTGCGCTAGAGCCCAAATCCCACTAGCACAAGCCGCCATCGGTGCCAACACTGGCCCAGTTGCACCAATTTGACGAGCAGCTGCGATCGCGCCCATATGCGGCAACATCCCCAACCAACTTCTTAGCCCCCCCTTAATAAGGGGGGGTTGGGGGGGATCGTCCCAGTACATTTGCCGCGCCAACTTCTCCCACAAAGCCTGCTGAGAGCGACTAGATCCGATCGCCACCCCACAATCTAGCAAAGGCACAACTAGACCAGCATCTTGCACAGCTGAAGCGACAACCAACCTAGTTAGCGTTAGGAAATCAGCAGGTTTTTTAGCAATTAAAGCTAGAGGAAACCGTTCTAATTCAGGAAAAGGTTGATGGATCTGAATACCAGATTTACCGGCAATTAAATGCCGCCAGCTGGTTTCCAGAGAACCCAAACATGAAATTAACCCAATACCACTGACAAAAACTCCCATCCCCCCTCCCTGTTGGGGGGAGGGGGTTAGGGGGTGGGGTTCTAATATTTTTGCAGTCGGTGTACTAATGACAAATGAAGCTATTTCTTCAGATTTTCAGCGCCTTCAGTTACCTTAGCCGATTCAATGCGATCGCCCTGCTGAATCTTATCAACCACATCCATACCTTGGGTCACGTACCCAAACACAGCATAGCTGCCATCCAAAAAAGCGAGATCCGCCAAAGCAAAGTAGAACTGCGAAGAAGCAGAATCTGGAGATTGCGATCGAGCCATCGCCACAGCACCGCGCTTATGCTGCAAAAGCGGCGGCTGAGTAATCGTCTTGCTGTAAACCGGACTGTCTGCCCCTTTAGGCGTAATTTCTAACGGAATGTTACGATCCAGACCCGTCGCCGGATCGACAAAACCACCCATTCCCAACTGACCTCGGAAATTAGGATCTTTGCTTTTCGGGTCGCCACCTTGAGCCACAAACGGTTGTGGTTCCCGGACTACCCGGTGAAACACCAAACCATCGTAGACACCACGCTCGACGAGATCCACGAAATTACCGGCGGTGATGGGAGCATTCGTTCCATCGACTTCGATCGTAATGGGTGAACCTTTCACCACCATGACGACAGTAGCCTTTCCTTCCAGACGAGGTAAATTAGCCATTTGAGGATTGCTTGCTTGAGTAACTGGTGCAGAAGTTTCAGTTCCTGAAGGATTTTGCGATGCTTGCGAAGCATCTTGTGGCGGCGTGCATCCCCCCAGCAGCAATGCACCCACGATTACAATTGACACCAACCAGTGTCCGAGCTTCATTTGCATTTTCGGTGAGAGCCAACATAAAAAGGTCAACCCAGCCGATCATAAACCTTCTAGAGGCACTCCCAAGAAACTGGCTAGCTGAGCCCCCTGATTTTCCAGTTCAGACAAAGACATCGGTTCTCCAACTCGCGTCAGGGGAATATCTCTGCGGCCTTTAATTCGCAGATATAGAGCGCGGCGGGGATTCAGACCTTCCCTGATCTCAACGCGGATCGCCTGTACATCCTCAGTGCGGCTGCTAATCTCAATCCGGCGATTTTTGCCGGGAAACCCCCACCGGAAAATCTTAACGAAGCCTGTTTCTTGATTAAATTCGTTGTAACCGCCCCCAAAATCCAAAAAGACCGCCAACCAGAGATAAAGTGCCAAAAGCGTCCCGGCTGTCCCATAAAAGCCCATTGCCAACCCTTGGGGGACGAAGATCAGCCCAGTGGCATCACCAAAAGGCAACAGATTTTTATGCAGGTAACTGGAAAGACCGGCCAATAAAAAGCCGATGCCTCCGATGGAGACGATCGTTGCCCACCAGTAATTACTGAAACGACGAGATCCTAAAATCTGCTGGCGGAGTACGCGATCGCTTGCGGAGATTGTTTGTGTCGTCATAGCCCGAATATTCTCACTTACTTCTAATTAACTTCAGAATTGGTAATTGGTCATTGGCTCAAGGTAATTATGCTTATCTCCTCTGCTCACCTGCTCCTTGCCATGCCCCATAATCTATTCTCTATTAATAGAATCTACGAGCTTTACTAATTTTGGCTACAAATTAATATATAGTTATGTTAACTTACTTAGAAACCTCCCAGATTTAACAAAGCAAGAGGCTTGGAATAAATGACAATTGCTGTCGGACGCGCTGGAGCCTCAAGAGGAGCGTTTGACGTCCTCGACGACTGGTTAAAGCGCGATCGCTTCGTATTCGTCGGCTGGTCCGGCATTCTCCTATTCCCCTGCGCCTACCTAGCGCTGGGCGGATGGTTGACCGGCACCACCTTCGTCACATCCTGGTACACCCACGGACTAGCCTCATCCTACCTAGAAGGCTGCAACTTCCTCACCGCCGCAGTATCCTCACCAGCAGACAGCATGGGACACTCCCTACTGTTCCTCTGGGGACCTGAAGCCGGATGGAACTTCACCCGTTGGTGCCAAATCGGCGGCTTGTGGGCATTTGTAGCCCTGCACGGAGCCTTCGCCCTGATCGGCTTCATGCTGCGCCAATTTGAAATCGCACGTTTAGTAGGAATTCGTCCCTACAACGCGATCGCATTTTCCGCACCCATCTCCGTCTTCGTTTCCGTCTTCCTCATGTAC